>PWQB01000714.1 GCA_003556955.1 Nostocaceae cyanobacterium CSSed10_463m | reverse complement strand
TAATATTTCTGAAAAGTATTACGACGCGTGACAATCCCATCGCTGTAAGCTAGTTGTGCTTTACTAGGGGCATTAATTAAGACTTGCGCCGAGACAATTAACACCTGCTGAGTCAGTTCCCAAGCGTGGATGAGGCTTTGACGGCGTTCCTCTTGGTCTTCAATCACATTCAGGACATAGCCCAAATTCACCACATCGGCGGAGGTAACAGTTTCATTGGGAAAATAGTACGGGTCCCAGCCAGCGCTGGTATAGCCTAAATTCCCGACTCGCTGCACATCACCACCGTAACCACAGCCGTAATCAAAGAATGAGGTTTCCTGATGAAGGATTGCCCATTCTATTGCCAAGCGCACGGGGCGAGAGATATCATTACGAGCGATCGCAGCTCGATGACGCTCAATTTCTAAAGATTCAGGCATATCAGTTATCAGTTAACAGTTAACAGTTAACAGTTAACAGTTAATTAACTTTTAGCGCTAGTTGGATTAAATCTTCAATTTTCTTGATATTTGGGTCGCCGGCTAAGTAACCAATTCCCCGATGCAAATGCAGGCGAAATTGGGTAGCGAGGCTGTCTTTATCAATGGGGTAGCCGTCGTTGTGACAGCGTTGTTTCAAAGCGAGGAGGAGGATATCAGACATTTCGCCGCCAAAGACGCGCCAGGTCATTTCCACATTGCTATCTTGAGGAATTGGTACGGGTGAGGGTGCGGTTGGTTCAGCGAGGGAACGACAAAAAGCCCAACGACATAATATATTCCATTGGTCAATTTTTGTAGTGCGCCTGAGTTTAAGAAGTTGGTCTTTAGCTGTTTGAGAGAGTTTAATTCTTTCTATTGGAGATTCCATAATAAAGATGATTCTGGGAATATTCCTAATTTATCTGATGTTTGCTGTTTCTCTTGGCGCTCTTGGCGACTTGGCGGTTCGATAGTAAGATATTTATTACCAAAAATATTTATCTTCTATCACTGTAGTTTGGCGGGTGGAAGAGTCGTATTTGAGGAGATATTCACGAGCGATCGCCTGATTATTTCTCAGTGTTTCTACTTCATGTTTACCGATTTCAGTATCAGTAGATAACAGTATTACTTGATGGCTAGCAGATGGGAAGTAGCGTTCTACGAGGTTTCCCCGGTGGGATGAGTCTAATCTCCCCAAAGGCGTGTCTATAGCTACAGGTAAGCGGTGTCCAGATACTCGCGCCAATCCCCAGAGGAAGGCGATCGCTAAAAGTTGCTTTTCGCCGGCTGAAAGTCGATGTTTGGGAACTGCTTGAGCATTTAAATCATATAGAGAGAGGCTGAAGCTATTCGTATCAATAGCAACACGATGCACTAAATCTGATTTATGCAGCAGGTAGCGGAAGTGTTTAGTTACTTCGTCTTCAAGTTTGCCTAGCTTTTTGAGGGCTAATTGCTCGCGAAACAGCTTGAGTGTATGTTGAACTTTTACCGCAGAATGTATGATATGTTCATAATTCTTAGTGTCTATATTTTGTTTACTATACTCTTGTAAATCCTTTTTATTCTTTTCAATTACAACAGCTAACTCTTCTACTCTGCGTTTACCTGTATCATATTTAGTTTGGCTTTCAATTAACAGGCTTTGTGATTCTCGAACTGCTGCCGCTAACTTTTCATACTCTTCTGGCGAAGCGGCAATGGCTAATTGTTTTTCTATAGCTAGAATTTCTTCTTCTTGATTTTTTAGATAAATTAATTGTTCTTGAATGTATTTGATTTCATTAGGTAAATTACCTTCAAGCAGATTATCCAACTGTTTCATGACTTCTGGATTATCTGTTAACCATGATTCTTTAGCAGAGGAAATCTCTTGTTGAAGATATTCATTTTCTGAAGCTAAGAACAATTTAATTTTATCAATTTGTTCACTAAGTAAACCTAAATCATTTATGCAATCTAAAAGACGTTGATCTCTTTCCACTAAAACATTCAATCCAATTTTTGCTTTAGCGGCTCGATATTCTTTTTCTACTTGAGATTTAGCTTGTATTAACAGAGGTGAAATTAAAGCTAGAGGTAAAAGCTCAGATGTCAATTCTCTAAGTTTTTGGCGTGTTTGTTCTATTGACACACTTAAGCCATTTTTTTGTTTTTCTAAATTATTACTTTCTGCTGCAATTTTACCTCCTTAAGAAAGAAACTTTTCCTGACTTAGATAGTGCTGTCTACGGCCGTAATCTAAATTATTCTGTAAAGATGCTAATTCTTGTTTAGCTAATGTATACTCATTATTAAGATCATCTGGCTTTTTTTCAATTTCTTCTAAGGTAACTAACTCTTTAGAGCCAGCTATTTTTTTCCGCTGGCGATGAACTAAAATTTCTAAATCAATTGATAGTCTTTCTGCTAATTCTAGTCCTAATAGTGCTTGGATTGCATTAATGACAACAGGTGGAGTGGTTTCATTTTCTGCTAATTCCTTTACTTGTTCACCATCGAACAAAAATAAATTAGAAATTCCTAAAGGAATGAGATTTTCTATATACTCATCCCAGATTTTTACTAGAGAAGTATCTGGCCAATCATCCACCAAAACGCCTAAATTATCTTTCCCGTTACGCTGATTTTTTGTCCAGGTACGGATAATTCTAAAAACTACTGTTTGGCTATTAATAATATGTTCAAAAGCCAGTTCAATTCTGGTAATTTCTTCTGGCTTAGTGTGGTGGTTAATACACTGATTAAGAAATTCACCATAGCTTAAATTACCACGGGTAGAACATTGCGCTCTTTGTCCATAAAGGGCAAGACGAATAGCGTCCAAAAGAGTTGTTTTACCATTTCCATTCATACCACCCAGTAGAATTATCGGGCAATTATCAACCTGATTTTGGGGGACTAAGTTAATCACTTGTCGTCCCTGATATGGACCAAAATTTTGTAGAACCAGTTCGATAAATATCACAGTTATTACTAAACCAAGAATGTTGAACAAATTATTTATAAATAGTAACTAGATTTACTAGTAACTATTTATCAGAGTCTGTGTGATTTTCATTAGTAAATTTTAAGTTAGCCCAAGTCAGTTGTTTAGACTGAGAAACATCACTTTTTGCAGCAGTTTTTTCGGGATTATTGTGATAGTTAGGATTATTCATAACTTCTTTAACAGTTGCAACATCACCTTCTTCAGCGGCCTTTTTTAAGCTACGATTATATTTGGCATTATCTATAGCCTCTTGTTGGGAACGAGAACTACTTTCAAAGCACTTCTTTAAATCATCGTAAATGCCATTGCGCCGGGACATTGTGTAAAATTGGCGTTCTGTATCTAACAACTTTGCCATTAATTCCAGGTGCATGGGATCACCATCACATATTTTTTCTAGTACTTCCCATTCATCGCTTCCTAGCAGACTATTAACAGTACCATAGTCAAAGTCTTCAGATTCAAAAGATTTACCTGTAACTTCCTGATAAATTCGAGGTAAGCTATCATCAAATTCGTGTTTTTCTTCGAGCCAAATCCGCCGAATTTCCTGCAACTCTTGCGAGTTTATTAGTATAATATCTTTTACTTCTTCTGAACCATGTTTACGTATTTGAGTTTGTGCTGTGAGAACACGCCTCAGCCAATGTTCTCGCCATTCTTTAGTGTACGGGCCAGGAATATTTTTGACTTCTATTGTACCATTTACGTTACGTTCAAACAGTTGAACATCACCCCAAATTCGACGGAAATCTCTTCTATCGCGATCATCTTCAATATCTAGTTCATTGCGAATATCTAACAGAGGTTGCATCCATTCTTTCTCTTCGTCGTTTTGGATCATAGCCTCCATTGATTTATCTTTACTCACCATCGTACATACCCAACATCCGAAGCGGGAGTCTCCACAGCTAGGTGTAGATGTATCAACAACTAAAGGGCATTCATTATCTGCTGTCGCACCTCGGTACATATTAAATAATTCTTTATTGCTTTGCCCCCAAGGATTTTCCCATTGATTCAGATATATCCAGACATCGTTGTTACTCCAATCTTCAATGGGAGTGTAAATCAAAGAATTGGGTAAACTAGAATTTGGGCTGAGGCGATCGCGCACTCTACCGACTTGATGCTTTGCCATAGTGGCAGCACGTTTTGTACTTTCAGCTTTGCGAGTACCCAAAACCAAAATTGTTTCACCGTTGGCTCGCACCATTTTACGAATGAATTCGTTAGCAGGATTAATTTTTAAGCGCGGAGTACACCAACGAAATTGATTACGCGGTGCTGGATAACCTTTACCTATCAGGTTCACCCAGAAAGTATCTTTCACTTCTGGTTTTAGTAGATGAGGTTCTATGGGTATTTCGTTGGCCTTTGCAGCCACCTTCAGCTGTTCTAAAGACTTGCGAACCCAAGCAGAGACTATCGGATTTTCTACTTGAGTATCTGTTGTAATGACATAGATTATTTTAGTTCGTTTTTCTAGTGGTAGCCCTGCAATAGCATTCCAGATTATTTGTAATATTGTGCTGGAATCTTTTCCCCAAGATACCCCGATAATCCACGGTATGGCATCAAGACAGTATAAATCTTGGACTTCTTTGGTTATCTTTTCTATATCTTCTACTAATTCGGCAACGGTGCGGGGTGGGAAAATGGACAACTGCTTTTCTGTCATAGTTATAAATCCTGTAATTGGCTATTTGGCGATATTTATTATATGTACTAATCTAATTGATGTGCTTCTTTAAAATTTCATAACTTTTATAATCCATACCTGGTAAAGAAAAACATCTAGTAATCTTTCGGATTTTATCACTAGCAGCACCAGAAAAACTCAGGAATAATTGGTTGTTTTTATTCCCGATTATCCGATTTTTTAGTCCAAACTTAAACTGAAGAAATTCAGACAAAAATCCGACTTCCTCTGGAGAAAATGCCATAGTATATAAATAGGAGCGCAGAACGCATTTACTAGAATGTCCGTCATCACAAAACCAAACTGCCAGTGCAAATTCAGTTAGATATTTTTCTACTAAACTCTGTGGCACAATCTTCCTACCCTCTACATACCATTTACTATGCCATTCTGTTAGTAAAGGATGTACAGTTGTTTTCAACCACCATCCATGATAGCGTTTACCAGTTTGTGTGTGTGGAGATGAAATTTTTTCTTTCCACGAACAAGGAAAGTATTGCTCAAGTAAATTATGCTTCCACTTAAGATAGAGTTCGTTGTTACCTCCTTCGGCATAGCGAGCGTTGATTTTTTTTGGTTGCTTTTCCAGACTACCATCACCCAATAGCGCACCTGTGAGAAATTCAAAGAGATAATTATCAGGCTGCTTGCCTGGATAATCTAAATAACGAGATTTAGATACTGAGCCTTTACCTCGACATTTTTTCATTTTATCAGTCATCAAAGGTGCAAAAGGAAACTCCTGCTTATATTGGGCTAAAGTTAGTTCATGCCTTCTTAAGTGTGTGTGTTGAATGATTTCAAAACGTTCTCCGCACACAGCACAAGCAACCATTTCTACATCATTTTGTTCTTTGACTGTTCTTTGTGCTGCTCGTCTGTTGATATCGAGTTCAGAAGCGTGTTGCTTTCTGTATGTTTTCATGCATTCATAACGGCGGCAAGTTTTATGTTCTTTTCTGTAATGAGAGTGAAGTAGAATCATCTCACCACAAATGACACATTTAGGTTTGCTATCTACTTTTGGATCTATCATTATCTAGTTTATCTTGGCGGATACGGGAAGTTTCTAAACGCTCTTCTTCACCAGTTAGGGGCAATTCCAGACGTTTTTTAATATATGCAGTCATAAAACTCACGCAAGTTCTGGCTTTAGAAATACGTCCACTGAACATAATGCGGCCTTCCCAATCAGGATTTGAGCGTAGCCAGTCAATAGTTTGTAATCCCCCTAAATGCTCTTCCCAGGTTTCTGGATAAACTGAAATGAGTGTGGCTCCGGCTCCACCTAATCCTGCCAATGCGATCGCATGGCTGTGAACATAATCTTGGCGCATTTCCCCGGCGCTAACTTTGCGTTGTAAAACTTGCTCCCAATCCGGAATATAACCACTCACAGCCTCCCAATAACGTGTTGCTAGTTCAATTTGTTGCTCTAGTTCAACATTTTTATAGTTAGTCAGAAAAGCCAGTGTAGCATTATAGATGCTGCTCAGGGTGAATAACTTACCTGAACGTGTTGGTAAATTACTGCGCTCCGTATGTGTAAGTGAACGAAAAACTTTTACTTGCTTAACTACAGATCGAGCTAGTATGGCTTTTTTATCTCGGTGATCATAGAGGATGTTTAGGGATGGATCTGGATGTGCTGCATAGCGGTTTAAGTCAGTAAACATCTGTTGAGAGCGCTCCAAACCTATATCCAGAAAGAAGACAACTGCTATTGTCTCATATCCCAGTTCAGGATTTTCCTTTAGTGCTAGTTCAAAAGCAGCCCTTCGATGTTGTCCATCATTGATGATAAACCGAGCATCCATTGGAACTCTTAATCGCCCAATTTTCTGAGATTCTACCCCTAAACCAACAGG
>PWQB01000577.1 GCA_003556955.1 Nostocaceae cyanobacterium CSSed10_463m | reverse complement strand
TTGGGAAATCAGATGCGATCGCACTTAGAAAATATTCGTGAAGATACTTTAGGCTTGCGTCAAGTTATCCAGGATTTTAACTCAATAATCAATCAAGTTGAATTTGATCATCCGGCTGTTTTACTTGATATTAATACACCCTCAGTATATAGCAAAATGAACCTAAAGAGATAAGTGATTAATCTATCTTTATCTGTGTTCATCTGCGTCCATCTGCGTTCAATGATTATTGAAACTTTATTCCACGTAGAGACGTTCCGGCGGAACGTCTCTACATATTAATTTATTATAAGGGCTGATAGCAATTACTAAGAGCAAATTTAAATCAAGCTACCATCTCAAACGTTAGTTGATGACTCTGGAGAAAATCATGGGTAAAATGATCGACTACATTCGTATCAGCAAGTTCTAAATTATAAAAGTCTACCACTTCATGGTCAAAATAAGGGCCAGCGTGCCAAGTACCCTGATTTAATTTAATAAAGCAATTTCCTGAAATACGGAAAGCAGCAATTTCTGCTAATACTGGTTGATTCAAATCATTATGAGGAGGACAAACTGCAATTAACCAATCCTTACCTTCTAAAGCACCTAAACATTGGGTACATTGCAAATGACGGGTAATTTTATCAAACTTCCGCCCCCGTTTTTCTAATCTCATAATATAAAATCGCGGTGTGCCATTTGCTAGGTTTAATTGAGCATCTTCCCCATCAAAAGTTTTACCATCTTCACTTGCAGAAATTACCTGTCCATAAGGGCGAAAATTTTCTGGTGTTATCCATTCCGCCTGCAATTGTTGCACTGTTTGTGATCTATTCATAAATCTGACTGTTAATATTAATGTCGGTGTAATTCTAGGATATTATCTTTTTCGGTCTACTTCCACCCGCATCTCCGATGAGGTTAATCTATGCCAATTTATGTATACTGGGGTGAGGATGATTTTGCTATCGAAAAAGCAGTAACCATATTGCGCGATCGCATCCTCGATCCTCTCTGGATAAGTTTTAATTATACCTCTTTATCCCCAGACCAAGCCGACGCAGCAATTACCGGTTTAAATGAAGTCATGACACCGCCCTTTGGTGCTGGTGGACGGTTGGTGTGGCTAATGAATACTAATCTTTTTCAGCATTGCCCAGAAAATATTCTAGCAGAACTGACGCGCACTCTGTCAGTGATTCCCGAAAATTCTTGGTTATTACTCACCAGCCGTAACAAACCAGATGAACGCCTGAAGTCTACCAAATTACTGAAAAAATCTGCCGATGAATTTCGAGAATTTCCCCTCATCCCACCTTGGAAAACAGATTTACTGGTAAAGTCTGTGAATCAAGTTGCTCAAACTGTGGGGGTGAAACTCACTCCCCAGACTGCGGAAATTTTAGCAGAGGCTGTAGGCAATGATACACGGCTACTGTATAATGAAATGGAAAAACTACGTCTTTATACATCGGATAGCGGTAAGCCTTTAGACGTAGCTACCATTACACAATTAGTTAGAAATACCACTCAAAATAGTTTACAATTAGCAGCAGCGATTAGAATGGGAGATACCGCTAAGGCTTTAACTATTTTGGCTGACCTCATCAATGCGGCCGAACCAGGACTAAAGGTAGTTGCTACTCTCATAGGTCAATTTCGTACCTGGTTATTAGTCAAGATGGCGATGGAAAGTGGAGAACGCAATCCCCAAGCGATCGCTAAATTTGCCGAGATTAACAATCCCAAACGAATTTACTTTTTACAGCAAGAAGTCAATGGACTTTCTGTACAGCAACTAATCTCCTGCTTACCACTATTATTAGAGTTAGAAGTGAGTCTCAAGCAAGGAGCCACGGAAGTATCTGCACTTCAAACTAAAATAATCGAACTTTGTCAAGTATGCCAAGGCAACAGACGTTAAATATCAAAATCTAATTGGCAAACAGTTCCCTGGAACTTCTCAAGCCTAAAATAATTCAAAACCATTAACATATCCTTACTATATCTCTGTATGAAAAGAATTTCTAATTTATTTTTTCCATCTCGCCTGCAACATCTATTTCCTCGGAGTTTACTGTTCGGTCTTCTCACCACAGCTAGTGTAGTTACCGGCAGTCTCTCCTTTATACCCCAGGTGAAGGCTCAAACACCCACGGCTAACAACACTGATGATATTACCAACTATGCCCAAGCTGTTCTGGCAATGGAAACACCACGACAACAGGCTTTTGATGAGATTAAAAGATTAATTGGGGGCGGAGAAATACCCAAAATCATTTGCAACGATCCCAGAAGCATGAACACCCTACCACGGCAAGCTCAAGAAATTGCAGTTAATTACTGTAATCGCTCTCAAAAAATAGTCGAAGACAATGGACTTACTATTGATCGCTTTAACAAAATTACTATAGAGCTACAAAATAATAATAACTTAAAGCGGCAAGTTTACAACACATTGATCCGTCTGCAAAGGAAACCATAATCTTGGTTGAATAAATGCAAAAAAGTACCCCCGGTTTACGCCGAGGGGAAAGATTAGTTAATAACTATTCGGTTGCACTTATTAAGTGTTTCGCCTCGTCGCGAGAAATTTTCACTTTTGTGTTATCGAATTTAGTTAAAGAGAAGCAATGTTCTTCATTATAGGTAAGAGATTGTTCTTGCAAAAGTCCAATGGCTATTTGCTCACCTAGTTTGATTGACTCAGTATAGTCTGTGCGCCAGTGAACACCAGCACCATCACGACCAAGTGAAATGTTAGCAGCTACTTTATTTAATTCACCACCAACAGTTATCTGTGCGGCATCAGCACCATCGTATGCTATTAGCTCAGTACCGTCATCATTGGGAACTACGGGATTCTTAATCTGCCAAGATTCATCGAACCAAGCTTTGAGAATTGTCACACAAGCACCAGCGACGATAGCGTGTCCAGCACCATAGGCGGGATGAGTGGGAGAACCTTCGGGAAATGCCATTGGTAGCAAGTAAGTACCATAGCGACTGTAAACTTTTTCCAACACACCCGAATTTAAAATCTCCTGATCAATAGGATATTCTGCCTTTCCGGTGAGATGGTTGTGAACTAGTCCACCAAAAGCTTCTGGACGCAAGCGACGATGCACAAACCACTTTTGGAACCATATAGCTTTGAGCGCTCTAGTTGCGACTTCAGTTACCAAACTTAGGATGTGTGGACCACCTAAAGTAGCAAACCCGGCTTGAGTTTTTGAATTATTGTAGGGGTTCCCTTCATCCATTGGAGCCTGAATATCTAATAGAATTAAACAAGCATTCAGATAAGCTTCGTAAAGAGCATCAACGTGGACGTACTGACCAATATCTCTGATATTGCGAATGTAGCGGGGTGTAGGATCAAATTGATCTGCACCTGTAGCACCACCGTTCTGCACGTTTAGCCACTCGTCGTAATCAGTCAAATAATTAATATCTGGTAGGACAGTTTTCTGTCTTTGAGAAATTGTCAGGGAACCATAGGTAATATCCTTGAGCAAAAACTGGGAAATATAAGGGCCAATTAAATCACCAGCAGAATTACCTCGGAAAAGGGTTTCTGGGGTGATACTTCCGCCAATTTTGGGGCCACGAAAATCGGAAAACTGCGATAAATCTGCTACGGCTTCCTGTACTAGGGACTTTTGGCTAAAGTCAGTGAAATTGATATCCCGCAACAACGCCATCCAGTAAACTTCAGCCGCTTCCCCGGAGTTTCTGGGCGAGTCAATGCGGGGTGCAGGGGGGATAGTAATTGCATGACCGTCAGGGCCCTGGAGGTCAAAACCTAGTCCGGCTTGTGGATTAACTAATTTGCGCCCTTTACCCAGAGTAATAGCCTCAAAGTCCTGTGGTTTGCCACTTTTGAGAGCTTTGAGTAGGGTATTGTAGGCTTTGGGATCTACTTCGCCTAGTTGATTGTGTGGCAAACCTTTCGAGAAGTTAGCTATATAATTAGGAGATCCATCAGCACCTAAATATTCCTGTTCTTCACCATTACAAACATGATCTTCAATACCTCTGCTAAAGGCAATTTTTGCTGCATCTTGGCGAATTTTACGAGATGATGTTTGCCGTTGTTTACTGTTTTCAGGGCCAAGTTCTTTACAATCTGAAGGTTCTGGACGCGCTGGACGCGCTGGACGTGCTGGACGCGCTGGTGGTGTGGGACGTGCTGGACGTTCTGGACGCATGATGTGAAGTTCCTTGAGAAATTTAAAAAAGTAGATATTATTGACCATCCCGATATGCTCTTATCTGAAAGATAAAAGTACAATCTGGTAGCTAGAGGCTATTTGACACTATCGAGAAAATTTAATGTTCAAATCTGCGGGTAACAATTACAAGTTATTCAGGCTGGGAAAGCACACACTTTTTCAAGATTGAGTAACTAGCGTTGTTTGAACATACTTATATATACCTATTGCGATCGCTGCATTTCGGAAAGGTGGAGAATTTATTCCCAACAACCGCCCTAAAAGGGGCGGATACCACAACTATGCCCAAGAGTAACTTTTTTTAACATTACGTTACAATAAACTCATAGAGAACAGCAAAAGCAAATCTCTTACAGATGTATTTAAAGGTGTACGGCATGAATGGCACAATTCGCGTTGGTAATCTCTTCGGGATTCCCTTCTATATCCATCCGTCGTGGTTCCTAGTTCTAGGCTTGGTAGCTTGGAGTTATAGCAGTGGACTGACGGCACAATTTCCCTGGTTGTCTGGGGGACTAGCTTTAACACTGGGATTGATGACAGCGTTGTTATTGTTTGCCTCTGTCGTCGCCCATGAATTAGGACATAGTTTTGTCGCAATTCGTCAAGGTATTGATGTTAAATCCATCACATTATTTATATTTGGTGGCTTGGCGAGTTTAGAAAAAGAATCGGAAACCCCAGGTGAAGCATTTTGGGTGGCGATCGCCGGGCCTTTAGTTAGCCTCTTGCTCTGTGGTGTATTTACAGCCATCGGTGTCACTACCGCAGCTACAGGTGCAACCGCAGCTATCCTTGGTGTTCTGGCTTCTGTTAACTTAGCATTAGCATTATTTAACCTGATTCCTGGCTTGCCTTTAGACGGTGGTAATATCCTCAAGGCTGCTGTGTGGAAGATTACAGGCAACCCCTACAAAGGTGTAACTTTTGCTAGTCGAGTCGGACAAGTATTTGGTTGGGTAGCGATCGCATCTGGCTTAATTCCCCTAGTATTCTTTGGTAGCTTCGCTAACTTTTGGAACTTATTAATCGGTTTCTTCTTGTTGCAAAATGCTGGTAAAACAGCACAATTTGCGAGAGTACAGGAAAAATTCACAGGTTTGACAGCAGCAGATGCTGTTACCTTTAATAGCCCCGTTGTATCTGCCAATACCAGCCTCAGAGAGTTTGCTGACCAACGAATTTTTAACAATCAAGACTGGAAAACATTCTTAGTCACTGATGAAGATGAAAAATTAATTGGTGCAATTAACCTCAACGATTTACGGACTATTCCCACAACACAGTGGTCAGAAACTCCAGTCAGTGCAGTAATGAAGTCCATTGAGGAATCTAGCACCGTTAAATCAGACCAACCTCTGTTGGAAGTAGTACAGTTACTTGAACAAAAGAAGTTATCTACCCTTTCTGTAATTCGTGAGAACGGTGTACTGGTAGGGATTTTAGAAAAAACAGCGATTATTCAGCTACTGCAAAATAGAACCCAAGCTAATCCTGTATAATTTTCTAGAAAAATTGCATAAATTCAAAAATCCCTCAGATTGTCTGGGGGTTTTTTGGATCTCACGCAGAGGCGCAGAGGCGCGGAGAGTTAGAGATGTTTGAGAAACAGCCGGAAGGTTTACAGCAACGGGTGAAACAGTTAGCGACTCAAGCTATAGAAGAGTCTAATCCTACTGCATGGTTTGATGTTTTGTATAGTCAGTCTCAGGGTGATGTGACACAAATTCCTTGGGCTAAGTTAACTTGTCATCCTTATTTACAAGATTGGTTAACTACTTTTAACCCTGAAGGTGAGGGACATTCAGCGTTAGTGATTGGGTGCGGTTTGGGAGATGATGCAGAGGCTTTAGCCGCAAGGGGATTTCAAGTTACTGCTTTTGATATTTCACCTACGGCTATTGATTGGTGTCAGCAACGATTTCCTGATTCTTCTGTTAACTATGTAGTTGCAGATTTATTGACGCTGCCTTCACAATGGCATCAGGCTTTTGACTTAGTTGTAGAAATTAGGAATATCCAAGCTTTACCTTTAAGTCTCCGTTCTACTGTAATTGCATCGGTGGCTTCTGTAGTCGCTGTCGCAGGAACTTTAGTCGTGATTAATCGGTTGCGGGAGACAGAGGTGGAACCTGATGGACCTCCCTGGCCTTTGTCTAATTCTGAATTAGCCCAATTTACAGAATTGGGTTTGCAAGAAGTCAGCCGAATTCTATTTCATGAGGGTGAACGGGTGGATATTCCACAAGTACGCCTGGAGTATCAGAAAATCACCATTAATTAATGATGTTTGTTCTGTTAGGGACTTCTAAGAGGATGGTTTTTAACCCGCGCAGGCGGG
>PWQB01000040.1 GCA_003556955.1 Nostocaceae cyanobacterium CSSed10_463m | reverse complement strand
AACACGCTCTTGTCAAGCAAAAGCTGATGTAGTCAGTCAGGATGAAAAGGAAGGCGGACTACGGGCGATTCTCAACTATGGACACACCATTGGTCACGCTGTAGAAAGCTTAACGGGTTATCGTTTACTCAAACATGGTGAAGCTGTGGCTATTGGCATGGTAGCAGCCGGACAGATTGCTGTAGAACTAGGAATGTGGCAACAAGAAGAGACAGAACGGCAAAATGCTTTAATTCAAAAAGCGGGTTTACCCACTCAGCTACCAGAAGGTATCGATATTGAAGCAATTATTGATGCGTTACAATTGGATAAAAAAGTCAAAGCCGGGAAAGTAAGATTTGTTTTACCAACTCAAATGGGTGCAGTGACAGTTACTGATGAAGTGCCATCTGAAACTATCCGCCGGGTGTTGCAGAATATGTGATGCTGGTAGTTCACCCAGCCATGAACAAAGATAGTCTAATGAAATGGGGCAATTTATTTTCTGGAAATCCCCATAGCATTTCCTAGTCTAATAAAGTACACAATTATCTGCGTTTATCTGCGTCCATCTGCGTTTAATGATTACTGCTTGTACCTCACTTAAATGGGAATTACCATATCCCCACCCTACTGAAGTAGTGCATAATTATTTACTTAGAATTTTGTTTTTCTAATTCTAATAAACGCTTTTGGGCAATATCTTGATTGGCTTGTGCCAAGGTATTTGCAGGGTCAAGTTCTAAGGTTTTTTCAAAACTAGCGATCGCCTCGGCAATTCTACCCACTTTTAATAAGGCAACTCCTTGACCAACTAATATATTGGCGTTATCTGGAGTCAAACTACTCGCACGATTGTAAGCGATAATTGCTTCAGAATACCGTTTCAAATCTAATAAAACTACACCTCGGTTATACCATGCTTGGGATAATTCAGGATTGATGCCAATTGCCCGATCAACTGAAACTAATGCTTCTTCATGTCTCGACAACTTCCATAATACGACACTGCGGTTCGCCCAAATATTTGCTAACAGCGATTTATCCATGATTTGACTACTATTTTCTAAGGCTTGATCGTAAGCTGCTAGTGCTTCGGGATAGCGTTTTAATGTTCTAAGCATCCTGCCTTTATTAAACCAAGCTTGAGTATATTGAGGATTCAGTTGTGTGGCGCGATCGCTACTGGTAATGGCTTCAGAATATCTGCCTAAATACCATTGAGTTACCGCCCGATTATTCCACGCTTCAGCGTAGTTAGGATTCAGTGCGATCGCCCTTTCTAGAGAAGTCAATCCTTCTTCATAATTGCCCAATCCAGCCACGGCAATTCCCCTTTGTTCCCAAGCTAAAGCTGGACTCATGTTACCCCATCTATTATCGCCTTGAATGGCAGCTTCACTAGCCTTTTGGGCTTCTTCGTGTTTGCCTAGTTTGTTGAGGTTTGCACTTTGATGTGCCAAAGCTAAAGAATAATTTGGATTTAGTTTGACAGCAAATTCATAAGACACACTTGCTTGTGCTACTTTTCCTACTAAAGATAAGGCTATACCATGTTCTAGCCAAATATCAGCATCTTGAGGATTAGTTGCTATGGCTTGATCAAATGAGGTAATTGCTGCTGGAAGTTGTCCATTCTTCTTTTGGGCTAATCCTTTATGAAACCATGCAATAGCAGGCGATGAATTACCCCAATTTTTATTCGTTGTAATAGCCGAGTCACAAGCGTTAATTGCTTCGGCAAATCTACCCAATTTATCTAACGCTTGACAGTTACCTACTAAAGCTAAAGAATTTTCGGGATTAATTACTAAAGCCCGATTAAATGAGGCGATCGCTTCGGTAAATTGCCCTAGTTTATTTTGTGCTAACCCCCTATTATACCACGCCAACACGGCTGTATTAGTTCCCCAATTCTGATCTGATCTCAGGGCTAAATCACAAGCAGCGACGGCCTCTTCATATTTCCCCAAATTTAATAATGCTTGACAGCGTTGGGCTAAAGCTAGAGAATATTTAGATTGGAGGCGTAAAGCCCGATCAGCTGATACTAAAGCTTCTGTATATTTTGCTTGTTGTACCAAAATCTCAGTTCGTGCTACCCAAATTTCTGGGTTATCTGGCTTCAGGGAAATTGCTTGGTTACAAGCTGCTATCGCTTCGGCAAATTCCTTTTGTTCACCCAGAAGCGTACATAAACTTTTCCAGTAATCAAAATCTTCTATTTCTAAATTTTCTTTAGCTAATAAACTTGTGGGTATAAAGGAATTTATCAGTAAAAAACTTAAAGTTAAACCCCAAGTTATACTGCTTTTTTGGAATTGATTTACGAAGATGCTTGTTTTTAAACAGATATCAGATATCATGCTGTAATCGCCGCTATGAGATATTTTTTGTTTTTTCTTAGTTTGAACGCAGAAATATTTCATATTAATTATTTATTTAGAATGATTCTCTCCCCCTGTACCGATTCCAGTCCTACATAAACTATTCCATAATCATTTTAGCCACATTATTCATCACATGACTAAACGGATGTTCTGGATGACGTAGACAAAATAGATCACTACTTGCTAGTTGAATCAATTCTTCTGCCAGTGGTAAAATACCTGCTACTGGTGCTTTATAAGCCTTTTCTACCTGTTCTTGCAAGGCATCAAAATCGAGTGCGGGTAGTGCTTTATTAATTAACAGCAACATTTTGGGTACTTCTAACTTGCGGGCTACTTCCACTGTCACCGCAGTACCTTGAAAATCTTGACGATCAGGGCGTAAAATCAGAACTAAAATATCAGAAATGGCAATAGAAAGCAAAGTTTCTTCATTCAAACCTGGATGAGTATCAATAAATAAGTAATCCAGATTGAGAATATCAAGTATTTCTTGAAAACCTTGATTGAGAAGATTAAAATCAAATCCTTCTCGCAAGACTTTGGTTATATCTCTAGCCTTAATACTAGAGGGTATAAGGTAAATACGGCCTTTAGAGTTGGCGGTTTTACTCAAGATTGAGCCGACATCATAAGCAGCCTCTTCAATATTACATCGCCCCCAGAGATAATCGTTGAGCGAATATTTCATTTTTTGCTCATCAAAACCAAATAGGACGTGAATACCTGGCGATTGGATATCAGTATCAATAATTCCTACGCGATACCCACAACTAGCAACAATTCCGGCTAAATTAGCAGTGGAATTGGATTTACCTGTACCACCCCGAAATGAGTGAATAGAAACGATTTTTGACATAGTAAATTGTATTTAAAGTTTGTCCCATATATTTGCAGACAGCCGACTTTTCTTGTGGGTAATAAAAAGAGGTTGATAGTAAACTGAATCGCTATCATTTAATTCCTGAATAAATCCTTGATTCATCAGGCTTTGAATTGAAATCTCTGCAATCTCCTCTGACTGATTTGTATGAACTGCTACTTCGGCTAAAGTGACTTTTTTCTGATCAATAATCCAGTTGACAAGTTGTCGCTCATTATCAGGCAAATTTATCACATCTGAGATACTTTTTTGTGTTGATGATTCTTTAGAATTTTGGTTATTCATCAAGTATTCCTCAAAAATAATTCCACAAACCTTTACATCTTAAACTACTTATTTCCTGTTAGAGGATGTCTAAAAGTAATTTTTTGACAGTTGGACATTTGTCATTTTTTCTTTTCTCTGAACTTTTTACTCCGGCGTTGTAATTGTTCTAAATATTCTCTTTCTTCCTGATCTTCATCTGTTGTTTGTGCCGTCATTATTTCCAAATTATTGGAATCAGAATTATTTACGGGCTGATTGATTTTATTTCGCCTGTCGCGTACCTGCTGTAAATAATCGATTTCTGTTGCAGGTGTGCTAACCACAGATTCACGGAGTTTTGGTTGTATGACTTGATAATCGGAATTATCAACTGCTTCCCTAAAAGGAAGAGGATTTGATTGTGAGTTATTAACCACTGGAGGTTGAGGTATTTTGGGCAAGCCTTCTGGATTGTCTCTACTGCGTAAATCCTTCGCCTTATTCTGCAATTCCAAGAAATAATCACTTTTGGTAATTGCAGCTACTTCTTCATCCTTTTTTTCTTCGTCAATGTCAATATTGATTTTTAAGAAGCCTTTGACAGTTTTGACAATTGTGACGGCGTGTCTATCTATCAATACAACAGCAGTAGCCGTTACAATCAGTCCTAGTCCGCCTGGTACTAGAGGTATCCATCCAGCTTGCAGAAATATTATATAAGCAGTGCCGCTTAAAATGGCGATCGCCACTCCAGCACCTAAAACCAACAGTAAGGGTTTACGAATCTGACTAGCTAAAAGTCCTCCTACCAACGACCATGCAAATATCCATAAACCTTCTTGCCAGTAATTCCAGTACCATAACAATGATCTTTGGTCTAAAACAGCGCTGATTATCTGGCTAGCATTTTGGGCGTGAATTACCACTCCGGGCATTTTTTGGCTATCGTCCAATCCTGCACTATAAGGTGTGTAAAATGTATCCTTAACAATTGCGGCTGTGTAACCAATCATCACTATTTTGTCTTTAATCCAATCTGGATCAACGTTATCTGCCAAGACATCGCTGAGTGATACCTGTCTGACTGCATTTCTAGCGGAACGATAGTTCAGCAGTATTTGGTAATTTCCCGTATCAATATTGTGATAACCACCAGATTTTGGTGTTAAGCGTCCGAGAACTGTAGAACCAAATTGCAACTCACCAAATTCCGTTATTTCTGGTTCAATTCCCATTGCATCTAAATATCGGACTGCCATTTGAAAACTCAAAGATGGCAATTGATTTTCTGGATCAGCGTAATTGCAGATATGTTCGCTGAGGGCTGGTAGTTGCGAAACTTGGGGAATAGCAATGATCATGCCTTGGCGTACAGTTCCCCCAGGATCAACCGGAAAATCAGCAACTCCCACCCGTTCTTCTGTCACACCTGGTGCGGCGGCAATTCCGGGTGAATCTGCCTGACTCATTGCACACACAGCAATCATTCTTTCGTTGTCAGTTAATAACTCAACCAATTCAGCACGGCCAACAGCTGTACCTTGCCGAATATCCCTTAAAATATCTATACCAATGACTCGCGGCTCGCCTGCCTCTAGTTTTGCCAATACTTGCGCCAGGGTAGCATCTGTAATGGGGTATTCTTTGCGAGACTGGATGTCTGTATCGTCAATACCCACAACTAAAAAGCGCTTATCAGGCCCTTCATCGGGGCGCGATCGCATGAAATAATCAAAAGCAGCTAACTCCATTCCCTGCAAGCCTTTTAACTCTCGCAATCCCACTATTAGCCCAGTAACTACTAGACTGCTTAAAACCACAGTACCCCCAACAGTCAATACTGATTTGGGCAAATTGCGGAGTCTCGAACCTATATTTCTCATGGGCATATTAGCTCCTTTTCATCAGCTAAAAAGTGAATTATTGGCAATACTTCGCTAACCCAATTAACCCATGCTTGGTAAATATTTCAGTGGCAAGGGATATAGCAATTTACATTCAGGTCTGGTTTTCTGGCAATGGTGCAATTTTTGATGTTCCACTATATGGATATTTATTAATTTTTACAACTTTTTAATACAGACAATGGCAATTGCGAGGGATTGCAAAGCCAAAATTTAACTTAAAGTATTTGGGCTTAACGAAACGATATATTTAGGCTACTGTTAATTAGTAGCTGTTCCAGATGATTAGGTAATTCTACAACATTTATTCTGTTTTTTGACATTTGGATTATACTTTATCTCCCAAGATGCCCGTCAGGGTAGACCACTCTCAGTCCAGGACAAGAAATACAGCATAATAAGGGAATTTTAAATTGGACTATTTGAATTGGCTGCTGTGAAGATGAAGGGATGGGTTGTTAGTTTTCCATCTGTTCGGCAATTGACAGAGCGATCGCCTGATTATAGATAAACCCATAGCGATTGTCAGCCGAAATTGCCATGCGCCAAACATTGCGGAGTTCTAGCAGGTATTTCGTTAATTCTAACCAGCCATCTGCTTGCTCTACCACCTTTTCCAGAAATGCAAATATTTGTTGTCCAGCGATATTTTGATTAGCGGCTGAGTAGGGAAAAACATCCCGTACAGTTAGACATTGGGGTTGCGCTTGCTCTAAACTGTCTAAAAATGCTTCTTCCCCAGATGACAACTGATCAGAAGATGTTCACACAAGTCCTCGTGCTGTGGAAATTGCCCAACTTGTAGTGATATTAGCAGCGATCGCTCATGCTTTGGGCAGTATATTAATTCCTGTGCTAGCTCAAGTTTCACTACCGTTGCTAGGACTGATTTTTGTCATCAATGGTCTGATGGTGGTGCTTGGTTACTATTTTTGGACATATAGCATCTGGAAAATGGGCAAGTGGTGGCGACTATCTCTGCCTACTTATCGAGAATTACTTGCTCCGATTGGTTTTGCTCATGCTCCCCAAATCTTCAATTTTCTGACAGTTGTGCCTCTTTTGGGAAGACCAATTGAAATTTCCCTGGCTACTTGGAGTTTATTAGCCACAATTGTAGCTGTCAATCGGGGGTTAAACATCAAACTTAGGTGGGCAATTTTAATTT
>PWQB01000770.1 GCA_003556955.1 Nostocaceae cyanobacterium CSSed10_463m | reverse complement strand
TAACAATAACAATCCGTCAAAAGACTATCGCCCGTATAAAATCTACCTTGTCTACTTTCCCTCCTTGTCTTCCAAGTCTTGCCTTCACAGATAACATTAAAAACCTACCCTTGTGAGGGGGAGCAGGGGGGATAAGGGACTGACAATTAAAAAAATATTCCATTGCTGAGGTAGCCAGGGGAGCAGGGAGCAGGGAGCAGGGGGGATAAAGAAGAAATAGAGTCTGATGAAATGGGGCAATTTATTTTTTGGAAATCCTTAAAGAACAAATATGGTCTGATAAAATGGGACAATTTATTTTCTAGAAATCCCTAAATTTAGTTGCGCCCAAACAAGGACGCATTATTTCTGATGCTTTGCATCTCGACATCAATATTTTTTTGAGCATAAATAAAATTATTGGCTCACAACCCTTTTGGCAGGGGAGAAAAGAACAGGTCGTTATTTGTTTCCCACTTCCCCTTGCCCTCTGCGCCCCGCCCCCTTACCTCTTAATAAATAAACAAAACTTGCCAGATGAAGCTAACTACCAGAGGACATTACAGTGTCAAGGCATTGCTAGATTTAAGCTTACAACCCAATTATGGCCCAGCATCAACCAGAGCGATCGCACTTCGTCAAGATATCCCCGCACCTTACCTAGAAAAGTTACTCATAGAAATGCGTCGGGCTGGATTAGTCAAATCAATTCGGGGTAGCGTTGGTGGATACCAACTAGCATTAAAGCCTGTACAAATTTCCATAGGTCAAATTTTAGAAGCCGTCGGCGAAACTATTACTCGTTTGCCCCATCACACTCCAACACCTGCACAAACTGAAGATTGGGTAACATTCACTCTCTGGCAAAGACTCAACCAAAAACTCAAAGAGGCTTTGTACAGTATTACTCTGGCTGATCTTTACTATGATGCTCGCAGTTGGCAAGCTTCTCTAGGAGAGGAAGCCAGTTTTGTGGTTTAGTCATTAGTCATTGCTGTTACATCCAAAATAAATGACATCATCTGTGATTTTGCTCATTGCTGCCCTATTAGATTACTTGATTGGTGATCCTTGGGGTTGGCCTCATCCTGTGCAATTTATGGGTTGGGTAATTTCTCGCCTGACTAAATTTTTTATCCCCATTTGTCAGAGTTCTCTAACACAACGGCTAGCGGGAATTTTTTTAGGCATCACCTTAATATTTGGTAGCGGCTGTATAGGTTGGTTCATAATTCAAATAGCTCAAAAGCTGCATCCATTGTGGGGAATCGTTTTACAAAGCATTCTTTTGGCTAGTTGTTTCGCTTTGAAAAGTCTCCGAACTGCGGCTGAAGCTGTATTACAACCATTAACAACCGGAGATGTGGCATCAGCTCGTAACATTTTAAGTAACTATGTAGGAAGAGATACACAAAAGCTCTCAGAAGCCGAAATTTTGCGGGCTGTGTTAGAAACCGTGACTGAAAATGCTACAGATGGTGTTATGGCTCCACTGTTTTATGCCATCGTGGGTGCTTTTTTGCCTGGTGTGGGTGCAATTCCTCTGGCTTTAGCATACAAAGCTAGTAGTACCCTGGATTCAATGGTGGGTTATCGACAAGCACCTTATACTTATTTAGGGTGGTTTAGTGCTAGGTTTGAAGACTATTTAACTTGGTTACCTTGTCGCTTAACGGTAATTACCTTGGCACTGTTATCACGTAAACCCCTATATGTTTGGCGAATCTGTTGCCGGGATGCAGTCAAAGACCACAGTCCTAACTCAGGCTGGAGTGAATGCGCTTATGCTGCTATTTTAGGTGTGCAAATGGGAGGAACAAATTGGTATGGTGGAGTACCTAAAGAAAAACCACTTTTAGGAGATGCAATTCATCCTATCACCCCAACTTCCATTGAAACTGCTTTGTTATTGACTCGATATTCTTTTTTATTGTGGTTAGCGATCGCTTTATTATTCATATTCATAAATACATATTAGCATTGAGCATCGGGACATTTTTGCGTCCCATCCCTTTTGACAACACAATAAATAGCCTATCTACTTATTCCCCCATCTAAAACTATGTCTGCTAAAGTAGTAGAAATTCTTTCCTCAGAAGACCTCCGTCGTACCTTAACTCGCCTAGCCTCTCAGATTGTAGAAAAGTCCCGTGATTTATCCCAACTGGTACTCATTGGGATTTACACTAGAGGAGTGCTATTAGCCGAATTATTGGCACGTCAAATTGAGACCCTTGAAGGTGTCAATGTCTCAGTCGGAGCATTAGATATTACATTCTATCGAGATGATCTTGATAAAATTGGCTTAAGAACTCCAGCAAAAACCAAAATCCCCTTTGACCTCACCGGTAAAACAGTTGTTCTGGTGGATGACGTAATTTTCAAAGGTCGGACTATTCGCGCAGCGTTGAATGCCGTTACAGAATATGGTAGACCAGAAGTCATCCGTTTGGCCGTTTTAGTCGATAGGGGTCATAGAGAAGTCCCCATTCACCCAGATTTCATTGGTAAGCAACTACCTACCGCTAAAGAAGAAATAGTCAAAGTTTACTTACAAGATTGGGATGACAGAGATGCTGTTGAATTAATGGGAGCGGAGAATTCGTAGATAAATTTCATCACTATTTCTTACGCAGGAAATTCGTCATAATCATGGCAATTCTGAAGCGACGTGAACCATATCCCACCAAGAAATAAATTTCTTGGCTCATAGCTTAAGTCCACTAAAAGGGACTGAAATCTTTACCGTATTTGGGTATCAGTCATCTTGAGATGACTTGAGCTATGAGCCTGATGTTTTTAACATCGGGCGGTTTTTGATGCTGGTGCTGTCTATCAAGTCTGCTGAGTCAATAATTGCATATATTTTCCAAGGATCAAGCAATTTACTTGATCAAAGAAATTTGAGTGTCATCCTCCTCAAGACATAATACTATAATAATGATTATTAATTTATCTGCTGGCACTTTTGACATAATTTCGATAATAATTCTATACACATTAAGTGCAGTGAATAATTAATGTAGATTACTAAACTAATGAGTAGATGTGTTGTAAATTATATGGCACTTGAAAACAAACTGATCACAGGCAACACTTTAGGATCATCTCTCTCATACCTTGCCTACTTTATGACTTGACAAAACCGCTATTAGCACAAATGCAAGTTGTAATTTTAGTATTAGTAGGAAAATTTTAATGAACTCCTCAGTGTGTAATCATGAAGCAGCAGGGATTGCGGCTCTGTATGAATATGATATTCTCGACTCTGCACCAGAAAAAGTCTTTGATGATCTGGTGTTCTTGGCCGCGCAAATTTGTGATACACCAATAGCTATAATTAATTTTATTGATGCCAATCGTCAATGGTTCAAGGCAAAAATCGGGTTGGATATTGAGCAAATACCGAGAAATATTGGTTTCTGTAGACGTTGCTTACAACAAAGGGAAACTTTGATTATTCCTGACACCTTAGTAGATGAGGAGTATGCTAAAGACGCAGTAGTGACTTCGGAACCTTATGCAAGATTTTATGCTGGCGTACCTTTGATAGTACCAGGGGGTGAGGTGATTGGGACTATATCCATAGTAGATCGCATACCACGCCAGATGACTACAAAACAGGTGGAAGCATTGCAAGCCATTAGTCGCCTCGTAGTTATGCAGCTAGAAGTCCGGCGGAACTCACTTGAAACTATCACTGCACGTCAATCGGCTAAAATGCAAATCTGCGAACAAACGGCATTACTGGAAATTGCTACAGATGTCCTAATGGATACAGATATTACTCAGCAAAAAAAACTGGAAAAGCAATTTTCTCACGCTCAACGGGTGGCAGAAATGGGTATCATTGCGGGTAGTATTACTCATGATTTAAATAATCTATTGTCACCCATTTTAACGTCAGTACAGTTATTGCAACGTAAATATAGCGATCGCCACACTCAGAAAATTTTATCTATCATAGAAAATAACACAAAACATGGCATTAATTTAGTTAAACAAGTCCTGTCTTTTGTGCCAGGAATCGAAGATGATATTCCCGTAAAAACGGCAGTGCTTCAATATCAGGTGATTCAGTTAAAACACTTGATTTTAGAAATGCAGCATATTGTGCAACAAACATTTCCGAAATCAATTAGCCTGGCTATCAAAATTCAACCAGACTTATTACCAATTTATGGAAATAACACTCAAATATATCAGATATTGATGAATTTATGTCTCAATGCTCGTGATGCCATGCCTGAAGGCGGCAATTTGTCAATATATGCGGATAACATTTTTATTGATCAAAATTATGCCCAGATACATCGTGATGCTCAAGTTGGTGATTATATTCTCCTGACAGTTACTGACACTGGTTTAGGCATCCATCAGCAATTATTAGACAAAATATTTGAACCATTTTTCACAACTAAGAAAATTAATAAAAATAGCGGCTTGGGATTATCAAAAGTTTTAGACATGATCAAAGAACATCAGGGATTTATTAAAGTATCAAGTTTTGTTGGCAAAGGGACAAAATTTCAGGTATATTTACCAGCAGTGAAGTAAGTCAGTATAGGAATCTGGGTGGATTGCTGTTCGTGTAGCGTGGCTTTAGTCATATTTACTCGTAGGAGCAGGGAACAGGGAACAGGGAACAGGGAACAGAGGAATCAATACCTTTCGGTTAAGGGATGTAGAACGTTCCGTGATTGTAGTAGAGACGTTCCGCCGGAACGTCTCTAAAGAGGAATCTGGTTAGATTGCTGTTCGTGTAGCGTGGCGCTAGCCATAATTACTCGTAGGAGCAGGGAACAGAGAAAGAGGAATCAATACCTTTCGGTTAAGGGATGTAGAGACGTTCCGTGATTGTAGTAGAGACGTTCCGGCGGAACGTCTCTACAAGGATTTCAAACCACGCACATTTAATTACCGGATATGTATATTCTCAATATAAATGACCTCTAAAAAATAACCGTATGTTCAAGAAAGATTCTGCCCTGATTTTAGTTGTAGATGATGATGCTTTCACCCGGATGCAATTGTGCCATCTGATCAAACAAGCTGGATATCAGTCGGCAGAAGCGAGTAACGGTTTAGAGGCAATTGCTATCTCTACTGATCTCCACCCAAATATAGTTTTGCTTGATGCTGTGATGCCAGTCATGGATGGGTTTACCTGCTGCGCTCAATTGCAAACACTTCCAGAGGCTAAAAACACATCTGTGTTAATTATGACTTCTCTTTATGATCAAGCATCTGTGGAGCAAGCCTTTGCTGTTGGTGCTACTGACTTTATCACCAAGCCTATTCACTGGACAGTATTATCTCAAAGATTAAACCGTATTTTAGAAGCCAATTATGCCATAGAAGAATTACAAAGGCAAACTCAAGCAGCGCAATTGCGAGAGCAACAAATGAGGATGGCATTGGAAGCCGCCCAGATGGGTCTTTGGAACTGGGATCTCTTGAACAACAAACTAACTTGGACTGATACCTTAGAAACGCTCTATGGTATGGAAAAAGGTACTTTTGACGGGAAATATGAGACTTTTTTTAATTACGTTCATCCTCAAGATCAGGATTTGGTCAGGTATGCGGATCAGCGCGCGATTCGGGAAGGGTTAGGCTATGATATTCAGTTTCGTGTGGTTTTACCCGATGGTAACATTCGCTGGTTAGCTAGCAAAGGAGTGGTTTTTCATGATGCTTCTGGTGTAGCTGTCCGGATGACTGGTGTAGAAATCGATATTACCAAATCGAAGGAAGCAGCAACAGTATTAGAGATGCGTGCTAATCAACAAGCTGTTGTGGCCGAACTGAGTCAAAAGGCTTTGGCTGGTACAGATTTGACTAACTTAATGAACTCCTGTGTAACTCTTGTTGCTCAACATCTCCAGCTGGAATATTGCAAAATTTTAGAACTTTTACCAGATGGCGAAAAATTATTACTACGCTCAGGAATCGGTTGGCTACCTGGTCTGGTGGGAAAAGTATGTGTCAGCAATGATATAAATTCCCAAGCGGGTTATACTTTGCTTTCTCAGTCCCCAGTGATTGTGACTAACTTTGAGCAAGAAACGCGATTCTACAGTCCAGAATTACTACAACAGCATCAAGTCATTAGTGGTATAAGTGTGGTAATTCAAGGTCAAGAAACTCCTTTTGGCGTATTAGGCGCACATACAACTAAAGAGCGTAACTTTACCAAAGATGATATTTATTTTATCCGCTCTGTCGCCAACGTCTTAGCAACAGCTATTGAGCGTCAACGATTTGAGGATGCACTCAGAAAGAGTGAAGAACGTTGGTATTTAGCTGTAAGCAGTACCAATGATGGCATTTGGGACTGGAACCTGAAAACTAATGAAGTGTTTTTTTCTCAGCGCTGGAAGGAAATGCTTGGTTACGCAGACCAGCAAATTTGCCCTAATGTCCATGAATGGTTTTCCCGGATACATCCAGGACATCTCAATACTGTGCAACAAGCAATTGCTGACCACAGCAGCAAGAAAACCCCATTTTTTAGTAGTGAGCATCAAATTCGGTGTCAGGATGGCTCTTACAAGTGGATTTTGGCTCGTGGTCAGGCGGTGTGGGATGAAGATGGTTATGTTGT
>PWQB01000397.1 GCA_003556955.1 Nostocaceae cyanobacterium CSSed10_463m | reverse complement strand
CTGTGATTCAATATGGTAAAATTGAGAATGTGGAGGGGTAATCAACCACATTAAAAACCCTACACTGCTTAACGGCAATCTGTACCTTCTCCCAAGGGGAGACGCTAACGCGAAGACAATTGAAAATATGGGGTTCTATTCCATAGTTTTAGTTTCTTACCCAGGAATAGGTAAAATTTACCCTACGGGACGCTAGCGCGAACATGGGAACTAGACGACACAGAATTTAAAGCCTCGACTCCGCTCGGCTTTAACCCTGAGCGTTCGCGTAGCGTGTCCGAAGGACTTAGCCGAAGGGTTAACCAAACAAATTCTTGGAGTAATCCAACTACGGTAGGGCATACCGAAAGTTAACGCTAAAGCCCTTCGGGCATGGCTGCGCGTCGGGGGAGAGAACCACCTCTGGGCTAGACACCGCAAGGGATATAGTCTAAGTGGACTCGTTGAACCAAGAATCTCCGCACCTTCAGGTCGGAGAGTGTCAAACTTATGCACTACTTTAGCCTTGTCAGTCCACTACATTAAGTAATGTAAAAAATATTGAGATTAGTTTGTAGTGAGGGCTGTTCTAGGGGAACGCTGTGCGAACAGCCCTCAAATAAGGACTAAAGTCCTGACTACCAACCTTGATCAGCTTGTGCTATTACGTAAGCAGCAACATCTTCAATTTGTTCTGGCTTTAAACGACCTTTAAAAGCAGGCATCGCATTTTTACCATTTGTTACTTGAGAAATAATTGCCTCTTGTGAGTACATACTATACTTTTCTAAATCATTCTTATTTAAACTTTTGTTAGCTTGAACGAGATTTTTACCCCCAACATGACAAGCTGCACAATTAGCACTAAATATTTTCGCTCCATTTACTGCATCTGCTGCTAAAGCCGGACTACTAAAGGCAAAGGTGAAGATAGTTATGCCTAAAAATAGTAAGCAAATAATTCTGTTCATGTTCTGTTCTCTCTGCAAAACGGCTGGTTTGGTAGAATACCATTGATAATTTTCAGTTAAATTAATTCCCCAAGTCAAAAGACAAGTTGTCAAACTTAATTTGGTAAAGTTTTATAGCAACCGCCAAGCAGGTTAGGACATTGTTGATTGCTGAAAGCCTTGAAGCAAATTGGTTTCTACTCAGCACTCAGCACTCAGCACTCAGCACTTTGCTATATTTGCTAACTCTCGCATTCCATCTTCTGTAACGCGACAAATTCGCCACTCATCTAAAATCTCAGCGCCCATACTGCGATAGAATGCCTGTGCTGAATGATTCCACTGCAATACACTCCACTCTAAGCGCCCACAATTGCGCTCTACAGCTATTTGGGCTAATTTAGACAAAAGAGCTTTTCCAATACCTTGACGGCGATATTCTGGCAAGACAAACAAATCTTCCAAATAAATTCCTGGCTTAGTCAAAAAAGTGGAATAATTATAAAAAAACAGGGCAAAACCAACAGCCTGCCCTGCATATTCTGCTAATATTGCCTCAACGTACTTGGGGGAGCCAAATAAATGTTCCTCCAGAGATAAAGCATTCCCAGTTACGGCGTGAGATAATTTCTCGTACTCAGCCAGCCCCTTAATTAAATCGAAAAGTACGTTGCTATCAGCTGGTTCAGCAAAACGCAAAATCAAATCACTGCGAGAAGTCATTAGTTAATAATCCATAATCCACAGTCCATAGTTTATAGTCAATTGGTCATATTTTTGACTAATAGTTAATACCTACAGACAGAATTCAGGATTTAGCTTGAACACAATGATGTATGATTTTACTCTTGTGGAACAGGCAAGATGCCTGTTCTGGGCGGGCTAGAGAGCTTACCCCACAATATTTAGTCACCCACCTTGACCAGAAACAATTACGAATTACGAATTACGAATTACGAATTACGCATTACGCATTACGAATTAAATTAACCAACCCTTTAAGCGCTTGGCGATATGAGGGCGACGTAGTTTCCTCATCGCTTTACTTTGAATTTGGCGGACTCGTTCACGGGACAAATTGAACATATTGCCCACTTCTTCTAAGGTACAGGGTTCACTGGTGGTCAAACCGTAGCGCAAAGAAATCACATCTTTTTCCCGTGGAGTTAGCACATCACCCAAAACATCCCAAATCTCCTGACGCATCATGTTTTCATTCATTTTTGCTTCGGGAGATAAGTTATCCTCATCTTCTAGCAAATCCATCAGTTCTGTGTCTTCCTCTTTACCTACACGGTGATTCAGAGAAAGGGCTTGTCGCCGTAACTGTTGCAATTGGCGCAGTTGTTGGACGCTAATTTCCAACGCTTCTGCCATTTCCGCTTCGTTGGGATTGCGACAGAGTTTTTGTTTGAGTTCCCGTTGGGCTTTTTTGAGTTTGTTAAGTTTTTCAACAATGTGGATCGGTAAGCGGATAGTTCGTGCATCGTTAGCGATCGCCCGCGTAATTGCTTGTCTAATCCACCAGTAGGCGTAGGTGGAAAACTTATAACCTTTATCGGGATCAAATTTTTCTGTAGCCCGGTTTAAACCCATTGCGCCTTCCTGGATTAAATCCAGAAACGGTACACCCCGATTCAGGTAGCGTTTGGCAATAGACACTACTAATCTCAAGTTAGAGCGAATCATTTTGCGTTTGGCGACTCTACCTTGATATAAGCGACTTTCTAGTTGCTTTTCTGTCATTTCTAGCTGGGAGGCTACTTGTACCTTACTAACTGGCTGTCCCAGTTCTAATTCCAAAGCAGCTTGTATTTCCCTAACTTCCTCTAGAAACCTGACTCGCCGTGCTAACTCTACCTCTTCTTCGGGTTTTAACAACGGATAACGCGCCATTTCTTTAAAAAACGCGCCTACAGCATCATCATGCTCGGTTTTATTGTATCCTGAAGGCCGAGCTGCCGCCATGTCATCCCCATCACGTTCATCTGATTCCAGATTTTCGATGATTGGGGGTTCTGATTCCACTAATGGTTCTAGAAGTTCAAGTGTGTTTTCTTCATGTTCGGCAGTAGTTTCCAGTATTTCCATTGTTCCCAATTCAGCAATGTTCATAGTTTCCTTTAGGGATTGTTGCTTTGTTTGGTACATAATTTAGTGACAGCCGCTTGCTTGAAGCTTGGTAGTTTTCCCTAACAAACAAATGCACCCCTTTGTCAGAAAAATACATCGTCTTGCTAATTGCTTATTCCAAGCGTGAAATTCAGCCCCTCGCTGTCATTTCTTGGCTCCTGCTAGATAGAACCTCTAACAAATACTGGTTTTTGCACCCAAAAGCTATCTTCTCAGGTTCCAACAGAGATTTTCCTTATTTTTTTCTTAATACCCAAATCTGTCAAATTTTCCCAACCTTTATCCACCTTAACAAATATAAAAAACTCTAGTAAATACCCTCCTAGCTTAAATCTTTTATAAGTTACATAACTTTTTCGGCTTCATCGGTGAGAAAATATTACAAAAATCAAAGACTTGTTGGCGGTTTGGTGCTAATTTCATCCAGTTTTCTCAAGAACACGGTTTGACTAGTCTATTTTTCAGGAAATAATTTATTTGTATAAAAGCATCTCATATACACAAAGGGTTGAATATCTATCAAGGGGCTGAAAAAGGATATGTCCTATTTAGTAGTTAGTGCGACTATATTCAGGAATCTCTAGAACGAGAATTTGATTTTTTATAGCGGACTTTAAATATTTATGGCATGGATTGTGAAGACAAAATTGTCTGGTAAATTACATAAAGGGAAAGTTATCAAGTATTATGGGAAACAAAAGTATTATCAAATACATTTTACTTCTAAAAAATAAAAATTTTTCATGAAGCTAGATTAACTCTCAATGAATAAGTGAAAGTAAGCGAAACATTTATCTATAAAATTGCAAGACTATGTATAAAACTGGCATAAATTTACTGAATTTAGTGGTGGCTGAACCGGGAGAAACTTACCAAACAGAGAACAGAAATCGATGGATTGAGGTGCTGGTGGACTGTCCACAAACTACAGGATTGTTTACTTATCGATTGCCAGATCAGTTAAAAATCAAACCCGGTGATATTTTAAGTGTACCATTTGGTACTCAGAAATTGGGAGCGATCGCCATTCGTTTATTGGCAGAACCAAATATCGATCTTCCCCCAGAAAAAATTAAGGAAGTAGAAGATATCATCAGCGAAGGCTTCTTTCCCAGTAGCTATTGGGAACTATTAAATCGAGTAGCTGCATATTACTATACGCCTTTAATTCAGGTGATCCGGGTGGCATTACCACCAGGGTTACTGGGGCGATCGCAACGTCGTATTCGCTTGATCTCAGACGCAGAAATAAAAAGACAAATTTCCTCAGATTTAACTTTCCTCAGTCCCCCAGCCCAGCAAATTTTAAATCTTTTGCAATCTCAAGCAGCAGGAGATTATAGTTTCGTCTACTTGCAACAAAAAGTCAGAACAGCCTATAAAGGTATCCGGGAGTTATTGCGATTTGGGTTAGTAGAAAGTTATTTAGAACCACCGCGACTCAATCGCCCCAAGCGACAAAAAGCCGTCACCTTGATTGGTGCGGTTGATGGTGATTTAACCACTCGTCAACGAGAAATTTTGGAAGTATTGCGGCGACGTGGCGGAGAATTATGGCAAAGTGAACTATTACAAATTTGTCATGCTAGTTCCTCTACCCTGAAGACGATGGCAGAAAAGGGCTATATCGTCATTGATGATAAAGAAGTACTACGAACAGAACAGGGAATAGCATTAGCCCCAGATAGTCCCAAAACTTTAAATCCTCATCAAGCAAGTGCTTTAAGCACCATCCAAACTCTGAATGGGTTTGCTCAAGTCTTATTGCATGGGATTACAGGATCAGGCAAAACAGAGGTATATTTACAAGCGATCGCCCCGCTCATCAATCAAGGAAAATCCGCCCTAGTTTTAGTTCCCGAAATTGGACTCACGCCCCAGTTAACAGACCGTTTCCGCGCCCGTTTCGGCGGTAAAGTCAGCGTTTATCACAGCGCCCTTTCCGACGGCGAACGTTACGACACTTGGCGACAAATGCTCACCGGAGAACCCCAAATAGTCATCGGGACTCGCAGCGCTATTTTCGCCCCTTTACCCAATTTAGGTTTAATTATCTTAGACGAAGAACACGACAGCAGTTTTAAACAAGACTCTCCCATCCCCACCTATCACGCCCGCACCGTCGCCCAATGGCGCGCCGAATTAGAAAATTGTCCTTTAATTCTCGGTTCCGCCACCCCTTCATTAGAAAGTTGGGTAAATCTCACCAACACCTCAATATCTAATACAGAAGACCTAACCCCCCTAGCCCCCCTTCCCTACAAGGGAATGGGGGAAACTGAAACTAACTCCCCTCTCCTTGTAGGAGAGGGGCTGGGGGAGAGGTCAACCCATTCCTATTACATTTCCCTTCCCGAACGCATCAACTCGCGCCCATTACCACCGGTGGAATTAGTCGATATGCGGTTAGAGTTACAGCAGGGAAATCGTTCTATATTTAGTCGGTCGTTACAAGCAGCTTTACATCAGCTAGAAGAGAAGCAACAACAGGGAATTTTATTTATCCATCGCCGGGGACACAGTACTTTTGTTTCTTGTCGCAGTTGTGGCTATGTGATGGAATGTCCCCATTGTGATGTGTCGCTATCCTATCACCAGACCGAAGCAGACGCGCCGCAAATACTACGCTGTCATTACTGTAACTATACGCGATCGCATCCCCAGCACTGTCCTGAATGTGGTTCCCCTTACCTCAAATTCTTTGGTAGCGGGACTCAGCGTGTCGCCCAAGAATTAGCCAAACAGTTTCCCCAGTTGAGTTATATCCGTTTTGATAGCGATACCACCCGCAACAAAGGCGCACACCGTCAACTATTGACTCGATTTGCTAACGGTGAAGCTCATTTATTAATTGGGACACAAATGATCACCAAAGGTTTAGATTTACCCCAAGTGACACTGGTAGGTGTGGTTTCTGCTGATGGTTTACTGCATTTATCAGATTATCGCGCCAGTGAGCGAGCTTTTCAAACCCTGACTCAAGTAGCCGGTCGGGCTGGTAGAGGCGATGATCCCGGTCGAGTAATTGTACAAACTTACACCCCAGAACATCCCGTCATTGGGGCGGTAAAACAACATGATTATCAGTCTTTTTCTCAAACCGAATTAGAAGAACGTCAAGCGCTGAATTATCCCCCCTATGGACGGTTAATTTTATTGCGCTTGAGTAGTTTAGATCCGATTCAAGTCCAGAACACAGCCCAAATTATCGCTACAGCTTTAAGTTCTAGCCCAGGCTTTGATATTCTCGGCCCAGCCCCAGCTAGTGTTGTGCGGGTAGCTAACCGTTATCGTTGGCAAATTATGCTCAAATTTGATCCCGATGCTTTACCAAATTTACCTGATTGGGATTATGTGCGATCGCTTTGTCCTAATTCGGTAAGTTTAACTATAGATGTAGACCCATTAAACATTATTTGAAGCACTGATACTTTTAACCGAGACATTCTCCGACATTTGAGATATCGTGAACATCCAGTACAACATCACCAACTGAGTCAGTGAAGGTGGTATCCCACATTGCCTTGAGGAAAATCCCCACGG
>PWQB01000041.1 GCA_003556955.1 Nostocaceae cyanobacterium CSSed10_463m | reverse complement strand
CAATGGGTAATCCGTGACAATCCCAGCCAGCCACGTATCTAACTTTACGCCCTTGCAGTAGTTGGTAGCGGTTAATAATATCTTTGAGAATTTTATTTAAGGCATGACCAATATGCAATGAACCGTTGGCGTAGGGAGGCCCATCATGGAGTATAAATAATTCGCCGGGGTTTTCTTGGGACAGGCGATCGTAAATGTTATTTTCCGCCCAGAATTTTTGGATTTCAGGTTCCCGCTTGATAGCGTTAGCCCGCATATCGAATTTAGTCTTGGGTAAGTTTACCGTATCTTTGTAGCTTCCAGGTTCTGTCACAGTCTCATGCCTAAGATTATATGTGCAGGTTATCCGATCAATTATAAGAGATGGGATGAAGGCTTAAATCTGCTATTTTGCTCACCTTGCTGACTAAATACAGTTACAGCGATGTGCGATCGCTTAAAATTAGCTGAATGCTACGCTCAATTGCATTTCTAGACAATCAGCAATTTATACATTACTATACTTAGAATAACATGAGTAATTACGTATGGCTAACGATTCCTTCTTTGATGAACAGAAAGAGCAATCTTTAATAAAAGCTAGAATTGTTGAGAAATATTTTTGGGTTTGGGCAAATGTAATGATTCGTACTATTAAAAAACAGAACAATCTAGGTAAAAAAGTTGATGAAAAAATTGCTTATATAGACCTTTTCGCTGGTCCGGGTAGATATACAAATGGTTCAAGTTCAACACCCATAAAAGTTTTAGAAACGGCAATTTCTGATCCAGATATGCGAAATATGCTAAAAACTTTATTTAATGATGCTAATTCGGAACATACTAATTCTCTTCAAGATGCTATAAATACAATTCCTGGTATCGAAAATTTAAAATACAAACCTCGCATAATAAATTATGAAGTTGGCGAAAATATTGTCCAAGCATTTAATCAGTTAAAATTAGGTCCGACATTATTTTTTGTAGATCCTTGGGGATACAAGGGATTATCATTAGAGCTTATAAACTCAGTTGTCAAAAACTGGGGCTGTGATTGCCTTTTCTTTTTTAATTATAATCGAATTAATATGGGTTTAGGTAACTCATCTGTGAAACAACATATGAATGCCCTATTTGGAGAAACACGAGCAGATAGCTTACGCGAAAAACTGCAAGCACTGAAGCCAAAAGAACGGGAGTTAACAATTGTAGAGGATATTTGCGAAGCTCTGCAAGAAATGGGTGGAAAATATGTTTTACCTTTTAGTTTTAAAAATGAAAAAGGAAATCGTACTAGCCATCATTTAATTTTCGTTAGCAAGCACTTCAAGGGCTATGAAATTATGAAAGGGATAATGGCTAAAGAGAGTTCTGAGCAAAATCAAGGTGTACCTTCTTTTGAATATAACCCAGCTACTTCTATGCAACCCTTGCTGTTTGAACTTTATCGTCCTCTAGACGAATTAGAAGCAATGCTACTAGATACATTTGCAGGAAAAACAATAACTATGAAAGAAATTTATTTACAGCATAATGTCGGTAAAAGCTACATTAGCAAGAATTACAGAACTGCCCTTAATAATCTGGAAGGTCAAGGTAAAATTACGGCAGAAAAACCTGCTCATCAAAGACCAAAAAGGAACGGTGAAATTACTTTTGCAGATTCAACTAAAGTTACATTTCCACCTAAGCAGTAAGCCCCAAACTTTCTTTTTTAACTCTTAATTTTTGTGGGTATGCACCCCATTTCTTGTGGTGTTGTTGCCAAGCATCAGGCATTTCATCCCATATTCTCCCATCTAGCAACCTACCACCAGCTTTAGAAGTTCTACCACCAAATTGCTTGAAGAAAAAAGCTACTTCTGCTTTTTGACATTGGTCACGAATATCTTCAACCCACTCAATTGACATTGGGCGATGTTTTTGACCAGACTCTCCCCCAACTATAACCCAATCAATATTTTCTAAATTAAGATTTAATGAACCTAACAATGGTTCACAGGACAGAAAACGCACCGATGCAGGAACTTGGCGCAGGAAATCAATCCGATGTACATAGTTTTGATTTTCAACTGATACACCCAACCAAATATTTTTATGAAATTCTAAATTAGGTGCTAAATCAACTAAACGTTCAGGTCTTTTTGTTAATATTTGATATATATGCCAAGGTGTAGCTTGAATAACTTTAAATACATTTTTAATAAAATCTAGCGGAACTTCTTCATGAAAAAGGTCACTCATTGAATTCACAAAGATTCTACTGGGAGTTCTCCACTTTAAGGGTTCTGTCAACCTTTCTGGATGTAAAGTTAAATCAAACCCATTCTTGAAATTATTAGGAAACCGTTTAGTAAGAGCTTCTGCATAGCAATGTAAACAACCAGGACTAATTTTGTTGCACCCAGTTGTGGGATTCCAAGTTTTATCTGTCCACTCAATACCTGTGTGTATACTAGACATGATTATGTAACCTTAATAATTATTAATTTTGTAAATTATTGTCAAATTCTATAATTCATACGTACTATATCATATCAGACTTTTTAATAAAAAAATCACTGTAACTATTGTTGTCATACATCAAGATTATACAAAATGACTCAGAATACACCGAAGTTACTAGATGTAGTAGCACTTACAGATGATATACCGGAATATAATTTATTGCGTGGTCAAGTTGGTACAATAGTTGAGTTATTAACCGATGGTGCTGCGTTTGAAGTAGAATTTAGCGATCGCAATGGACAAACCTATGAATCCGTTGCTTTAACTCCAGAGCAGATTATGGTGTTACATTTTGAGCCAATCGCCTACCCTTATTGAGCTAAAATTATCCTAGATGATGCGCGATCGCTCAATGGGTGAATCTTGCGCTCAGTTGCATTTTTAGATTTATTGAATGTTACAATCATGTTTCAAAGCCTCCCTTCGGATATGCGAGAGGCTTCTGTTGAGGTTAATTAAAGTGTCAGTAAGCTAATTACCTCCTCTAAATGGTTCTTAACTTTGTAAACAGCTAATAGCTTTTCTTGGTCATACCTAGCAGGTAACTCCATCCTCCTACCCTCAAAAGAAATTCTGATGAGTGCTGACTGTTCAGGTGTAGGATGACCCATCTGATCCAAAGCAGTACCTATTTCCTGTAGACTACCGAATGACGGTGATTTTAATCCTTTACCCTCTTCTAGCTGATGTATTGCCAGTACAGGGAATGCCATCAAGGTGGTGATGTAGCTAGTTTTGTATCCAGGGTTCCCAGTAGATTTTAATCCATAGCGATTACAGAGAATTTTTAACTGGGGAACGGTCAAAAGTTCTAACTCGGTGCGGGTGAACATAAAATAGAATTGCCTCTCTTAAAAAGTCGTAGGTTGGATTGAGAAACGAAACCCAACATCACACATTGGTATTTTGGGGTTAATTTTTGGTTTTTACAGGTTTACAATATATAAAGTAACTCACAATAGACTTATGACACTAACCCTCAGCTTACCACCAGAATTAGAACAGTATTTAACACAGGAAGCACAACAGCAAGGTCTTTCTGTGGAAACTTATGCTTTACAACTTATCCAAAAATCTATTTTGCAATTAGATAAAAATCCATTTTTTGAAGAAACACCTACAGAAATTGTTATTGAAGGTATTCATCAGGGAATAAAAGAAGCATTAAGTGGACAAACTATACCCCTTTCACAAATGTGGGAAGGGATAGATGCAGAATAATAATGAACCACTACTAATTGAAATTGCCCTTACTCCTCGTTTTCAAAAGGATTTGCGAGAACTGGCTAAACGCTATCGTTCCATTCGTAGTGATATTCAACCTTTAATTGATCAACTACAAGCAGGTGAAATTCCTGGAGATAGAATTGCGGGAATTAAATATCAAGTTTTCAAAGTTCGTGTTAAAAATACTAATATTCAAAAAGGAAAAAGTGGAGGATATAGAGTAATTTATTATCTAAAAACTGCTCAAGTAATTATACTCACTACAATTTATTCTAAATCTGATCTAACAGATGTGAGTAATGAAATAGTTGAACAAGCAATAGCTCAATATGAAGAAGAAAATACCATTCCAGATCAATAAAAATACAAAATTTAACTACTTGAGTAAGTTTTTAATTTTCATCTAAAAATTCATCCTCTAGTTTTGGTCTTCTTCTTTTTTCAATAAACTGTATTGTTAACCGATAACCTATTGTTGCAGAAACAATACTTTCTCTAAGTTCTTGTAGATTTTGCTTTTGTGTCGGGATTTTCAAAAATTTTGCAAAAGACTCTAGAGATTTTTTTGTAGAAAAAGACGATTTTAAAAAGTCTAGTCCCTCTTCTCTTGAATTTAACTCATCTAGTCTTTGTGAAAGTTGAGTATAGTCCAAATCTTCATTTTTATGAGTTTTATCAATAGGTTTTCGAGATAAAATATCTGTCTTTTTAACAGCTTTTGGATAAAAACAATTTACCCTAAGTTGAGCGTTACCTTGCAAGATATCATTTTTTTGATCATCATTAAATCTTATCCATTTGGTACAATAGTCGAAATATTAGCCAATGGTGCTGCGTTTGAAGTAGAATTTAGTGACAAAAATGGACAAACCTATGAATCTGTTGGTTTAACTCCAGAGCAAATTATGGTGTTGCATTTTGAGCCAGCATAACTTAATTTAGTGTTGGCATAGGTGAGTTAGAGGTGGAGTCATGCGATCGCCTACCCTCATTCAGCTAAAATTATCCTAGATCATGCGATCGCTCAATGGCTAAATGCTACGATCTGGAAATACAATATTCACTAATCGGGATGAAGTTGATGAGTTTATCACTTCAAAAAATGTTAAGCGAAATTGACCAACTTACCCCAGAAGACCAATTGACAGTGATGGGGTATTTAGTAGAACGGATGAAAAAGCACGTCATTCCAGCACATTCAAAACGCAAATGGAGTGATTTAAAGGGTATTGCTTCCTATCCGCTATTGGGTAAAGATGCTCAAGAGTGGGTTTCTCAGACTAGACGAGAAGCAGATGAGCATCGGGAAGGTTTGTTAAAAGCAGAAGAATGAAGATTAGCGAGGCATTGGTAGGAGTTTCCCATATATTTATTGATACAGCGCCAGTCATCTATTTTGTAGAACGCAATCCGCAGTTTGTGAATTTAGTAGACCCAATTTTTGAAAGATTGGAAACTGATATGACAGCAGTAGTATCTCCCATAACATTGTCTGAGTGTTTAGTGGGTGCTATACGTTCGGGTTTAGCGGATTTAGAGCAAGCTTTTCTCGATGTCTTGCTCAGTAATGAAGTAATTTTTATGGATATTAATGCTGCTATTGCACAAGACGCTGCGAGAATAAGGTTACTTTACAACCTTCAGTTACCTGATGCTTTACAGATAGCGATCGCCTTAACAAGTAACTGTGATGCTTTTTTGACTAATGATCAGGCTTTGAAGCGAGTACCAGAGTTGAGAATTTTGGTGGTAAGTGAGTTAGAGGTAGATTAATGCGATCGCCTGCGGCGGGCGCTTTGCGCCATCGCTCAAGTTGGCTCAATGCTACGATCAAGGAATACATATATTATTAGCCTCAGCTAACTATGCAACTTGAAGACTACTTTAACTTTCTAGCCCCTGATGATATTCGGCTTCAGGGTACACGAGTAGGAATTGAAACCATTTTGTTTGACTACCTCTTCCGTGCTAAAACTCCCGAAGAGATTGCCAAAACTTACACCTCATTGACTTTAGAACAAGTTTATGCAACTATTCTTTACTACTTACACAATCAGCAAGCAATAGATGCTTATATAAAAGATTGGCTAGAGTGGGGCGATCGCATGAGAGAAGAACAACGCCGCAACCCCAACCCAGTTGTAGAAAAACTACGTAAATTAAAAGCTGACAAAATGGCGATCGCCTGACCTCATTGAGCTAAAATTATTCTAGATAATGCGCGATCGCTTTTAACTTTCTAGCTCCTGATGATATGCTGATAGATGATACTCATTTTTGTGGCTATCTCACAGCATGGATGACACACTGCTACAACGTATCACCCTGAATCCTGCTATCTGTCACGGAAAACCCTGCATTAGAGGACTACGTTATCCAGTTGAGTTTATTCTAGAAATGCTCAGTTCTGGCATGACTACTGAGGAAATATTGGCAGATTATGACGACTTAGAATCTGAAGATATTTTGGCTGTTCTGTTATTTGCAGCACGACTCAGCCAAGCACCAGTAACAATCGCTTGTTTGAGATCAGCATCTGCTTGAAATCGAACTGCTGTCATATCTGGCTATGTTTCTGGGTTTGAGCAGTTTTCAATTTCTGATAAAGAAATGAATTATTGTTTCTCAAAGTTTGCTGTAGTTTCTCAAATTCTGCTTCACTTTGTTTTAAGTACATATCAACTAGCTCTCGGTTAGCCAGATAGAAAGCGATCGCACCATAAACTTTTTCTAGTGAGAGTAATGGAAAATCTTGGGCAATATTTTCCGGCGCATCACCATTTAAGAAAGCATACACAACTGAATCGAGAGAGATACGAGTTCCTTCTATCCAATACCCTTCACCTCGTTGTTCAACATATTGTTTGACTAGGGTTGGTGATACTGTCATAAAACTGCGAATTACTCTTTATCTATCATCTT
>PWQB01000573.1 GCA_003556955.1 Nostocaceae cyanobacterium CSSed10_463m | reverse complement strand
TTACCTTTATTTTCCATACGCGATCGCTGTCCTACTGAAATATTATGTGGGTTGAGGACATCATCCACCAAAGTCAGCACATCGCGGGTATTTTTGGCTAGGTGGTCAAATTTGGCCGCAATGAGCAGCACCCGTAGCCACAAAAGCCAAAGCTTGCTGAAACTGCTATACAGCATGACCTAAATCATCACAGACGGTATACCACAACAATTCATTTTTCAATAAAAAAGTTACTGCCATTAGTAGTTAATTTCCGGTCAAAATAGTAATGTATAATGCAATATAAAGCTTAATTACGGACATAGACTGAAAACTGCAAATAACATCAAGATTAGGTTAATATTTCCAAATTACCGAATGCTAAATCAAAAATAATTTATTAGAATATAGTTGTTTCTACTTAAACTAGTAATTTTTCTTACTAAAAATTCATTCAAAATTTACAATTGATATTGTATATTTTTCTACTATAATCCTGTACTTTGGTAAAGTACACCTCTTGTATTGCTCTAGAGCATTGTTAGCCCTAGACCAACCAATCCAGTAATGATAGGAGACAAGCTTCTATGCAGCACAGAGCCAACATTATTGCCAACATTATTGAAAAACGCCGTCCTCTGTCCCGAAAAATTGAAGGCGTAGAAGCAAATCTCAAAGAACTGCTCTCAGCACTGAATGAGATAGAATCTCACCGAAGTACACTGTTAACGCGAATAGATGACCCAAATATACGGGGAAGGTTAGATGATGTTGATTTCTTAAAAATTCAGCTAAATATCAATGAAGAGCTAAAAGCACTCGCGAAACTTAGAATTCGCTTCTCCCGCGATACCCTCAACATTGGTGTGGTAGGTAGAGCGAGACAAGGTAAAAGCCGTCTTTTACAAAGTCTCACAGGATTGACTGCTGCTGAGATTCCTGATGGCGATCGCCATCATTGCACAGGTCCTGGTGAGAAACCTGACACTACTAAACGGGGGTAAATGAGCAGATATTTTGTCATCCTTGACCATTTCTACTCACTAAGGATATTAATTGAATGGAAACCTAAAAAAGCAAATGACAATTTGGCATAGAGCCGACACCCAAGTATTTTCCTGCAAGATTGTCTGAAAAGCACCATTCTGCAAGAGGTTTTAATTTGCTACATTAGAGCAAAAAAGCCGTGTTCGGTAAGTACAATTGAAGCAGCCATTATGTAAAGTTTTGAGCCTAAAATATAGTTTTACTTTACGTAAAAGAATTAATTTGAATTGAATTATTTAAAGTTAATTCTAATTTCAGGTATCCTAATTAATTGATTAGCATTAACACTCACACTGATAATTCCAAAGCCTCCAGGACGAGGATTAACTGCATCATAACGAATACGCATACCTGTATAAGAGTAATGATTAGGATAATAATTAAAGCTTTTAGAATCAGACCATCCAGACATATTAGAGTAACTTTTACCTCCTTCAATTTTAGGTAAAACTGATGCTTGAACTTGTCCAGGATTCATATTCCTATTTTGTTTCAGATATTCAGCAGCATAAGTCATTCCTACCGCTGCCGGTCCCCCAATATTTGCAATGCTTGCTTCATTCAATTCAATTCGCGGAAAACCGAAAGCAACATTATTAGCGAGAGGATCTTGACGTTCAGATGCAGTAATAATATTATATTGAGGACTCTCAACTTCTGCAATAGCTACATTAGTAAATTGTTGACGAATAAACTCCCTCTCTGCCAACATAACTTCTTGACGTTGTTTATACCATTGTTCATTGCGAATTTGGAAAAAACCAAAGGCATTTTTTAATAACGATTTAAATAAGAATTTTAAGATGAAAGCATCTGCTGATTGAGGATTATACAAACCTAAATTCAGAATAAATGAGCCTCCCCCAATCAAACTATATTGTATGAAATCTCTACGTCGCATCTGCTTTTTATTCTAAAGTGTCTTCAAAGAAAATTATTTCAGGACATAGATCAAATGGTTGTGTACCTCTCATACATTCTGCTTCTAAAGCAATGCTACGAACATTGGTTACATCTATTGGTAACTGAATTGGTTGCCCTCTAAGTATATCTTGATACTTATAAAAATTTCCGTCTCGATAAATAGATAAGCGGAGAAGCGTACTATTATGACTATGCTGATTATTATCAGCAATACCAAAGGCGAGGCTCAACGTTTTATATCTTGGTCTTTGTCCTGCTTCAGCTAATCGACAGACGACTTGAGGCGCATCTCTTTTCCCACTAATAAATCTACGCGGCCTGTTGGAAAGTCTAGCTATACCCCTGAATATTTGCCGAGCAATAGGAAAATCTGTATTTATAGTTTCGTAGCGTGCATCTCCTATTGTTTGACATGACATTGTAGCTAGAGAACCAACACTCCTAGTATTGTTTTGAGCATCTACTGAGGCTGCACTAGATAATAAAACCGTAGCTGTTATTAAACCGGCAATCGACTGAGAAAATTTCATCATACTTTTTGCTATGAACTAATCTTTTCCAACCTGTTACTTATGCTTTCACACAATAACTAAGACGTTTTTGGTGATATTTTTATTGAGTTTTGTATATTTCTATACTCAATAATATACCATAGCATATAAAAATCACTTTATCTAAGCGTGATACATAGATATTCTCTATAATTTCCATCTATGCCAGAAAATGATAAAAAATGGCACAGGGTATATTGGGGGATCGTCCGGGAGGTAGAGTCGAGGGGAATGTGGGGGAAAAGAGCATTCTGTTAATCGATATTTTTGGCAATTTTCAATGCACCAATTAACCAGTAAACCAAAAAGTTTTTTCCGAAAGAGCGATCGCTCATCACTCTTACGTAGAGTAAGGTAGTGTAAACTACTAAATACATAATTAATGCTTATACTGCTCTCTTGGGGGTCAAAAAATGAAATGATGAAAGTAGTGTGTAGCATATTGGCTGAAAAAATTGACTGTTTCATCAGAAGAACTGGTTTTAACAGACTCAGAAACCCTTGAAGAGGTTATTGAGTGTTTAGTAGAAAATTTTTCTATTGAAACTCAGGGGGGTATGTGACCAAAAAACTTTATTTGAGATTCTTATTAAAGCAGCCAGCAGTGGAGATAGTATTGAGAATACAGCCAAATTATTAAAGAATGTTCCTACAGCTAATGATATTAGATATCATCTTAATAAAATCAACAATTTTGAAGAGTTAGAGACACGAATTAATCAAGCCTTGAAAAGTCGAATTCCTTTGGGGTAAAAAAAAGGATGTTTAAAAATAGCAATTGATTTAAATTTAATTTGTTATTATGGTAAGCCAACATTCTTAGAATTACCATACATATATAAAAGTGAAGCTAAATCTGGTACTCATTCATTTTATGCCTATGCAACTTTATATGTTATTAACAAAAATAAGCGTGTCACTCTAGCCATCAGAGGTGTTCGCCAACTAGATACTAGTGTAGCGATAATTACTTATTTATTGGCAGAACTTGAATCCCTTAAAATAAATGTAAAAAAACTCTATTTAGATAGGGGATTTTTTAATACTCCTGTAATCAGATGGTTGCAAGCATTAGATATTCCATTTATGATGCCTGCTATCAAAACAGGAAAAAAGGGAGGAATTAAACAGTTTTTGAAGGGAAGAAAAAGCTATAAAACTACACATACTATTACAAGAAACAAAGATGATTCAGTCACCTTTGACTTATGGATTGTCTGCAAATATAGAAAAGGAAAGCGTAAAAAATATGGGGTGCAATACTTTGCTTATGTTACTTATAAAATCAAAACGAATTTAGATTATATATATCAAGATTATCGAAAAAGATTTGGCATCGAAAGTAGTTATCGGCTTAAAAATCTTTGTCGAATTAGAACAAATAATAAAAATCCAGCATTAAGATTACTATTCGTTGGTATATCTTTTCTTTTAGTTAATATTTGGGTTAATCTCCTCTGGCTCAGAATAAGTCGGAAAAGGAAAGGTAGCCGATTAATTTACCGGACACTTTTCGTACTTAAACAGATGTTAGCCTTTTTATCTCAAGCCCTACAGCGTAAATATCAAGTAGTAGAAAGCATTTATATTCCATCAGGTTAGCACCAACAAATTATCAATCAGCTAATCATAAGTAATCATTATCCATACTATGTCTGCTGGTTAAAGGAGCGAGTATTAAAAAGTATCTTAAGCTACAAAATATTTAGCGATCGCTCTTTCGGAAAAAACTTTTTGGTTTACTGATATAAGAGTAAGGATATTGAATTAGATGAGCTTTTGCCAAATTGCATTCCATTCTGGTATTGGTTTGTTGAATTGCTTGTTCCAGCATTTGTAGGTGATAGGTCTGCAAAAGCTATTGCAGCAGCTTCAAATAAAAAGTATGAAGCAAATGCTTTAGACGAAGATTTTGGAGTTAAGGCTACGCTTGAGGTTCAAATTACAACAGGTTAAGTTCTCTAGAAGTGCGATCGCCAATTTTGTAGGATGCGTTAATGGAATGTAACGCACCTTATTACTGATTTGAACGCATTTGCAAGTTATTAGTGCGATGATGAGAGAGCAAGCAATGATGAACTTTCATCTTCATAAAATAATTTGATCGTGCTGAACTCCCGACGCAGTAAATTTTCAACTTGTAAGGTAGAACAGTTTCCAAGTCTAAGCCAGATGACTTTTGGGGGATTCCCAAACACTAAACTCAGATCGTGCATATCGGCATCTTTTGAGACGATCATCAAATCATTATCTTTTGCATAATTCCAAACTATCGGGTCTATTGTTGCTTTCATGCCAACATCTCGAACATGAACTGAGTCTGGAAAAAGATCGCTCAAGCGGGTGGATAATTTAGGAGATAAGTTTTCATCAAACAGTAATTTCATGCTGATAAGGTCGAAATCATAAGCCGACGTTCACGGTCAGCCGCATAAGCAATACAAGCTTTTAAATCTTCTCGCGTCAAATCGGGAAAATCATCAAGAATTTCCGCTTCAGTCATCTCGGAGGCTAGGTATTCAAGCACCTCATAAACTGTAATTCGCAAGCCACGTACACAAGGCTTACCACCGCGTTTATTCGCTTCGATTGTGATATAGTTTCTGTAATCCATTATGTGGCTGTGCATTCTTGCCAATTCCCCTGATCTTACCATGTATTTCTGCTAAAAACTCAATAACTTCACCGTTAAACATCCACAAGTTATTAGGAGGCGTATGAATAACTGGACTGTAGAACAAATTGCGTTTCGGTGCGTTGCCTACGGCGAGCGAAGCGATCGCCTTTCTGTACGTCTTGAAAGTTGTAAGGAAAAAGAAAACGGCTAACTAAAACACTAATAACTCCTCTAGCTGATAATTTTGGTATTCTGATCTCTAGGAATTTACACCAAATACCTAAAGGCAAGCAGATAGATATGATCATCAGCAAGAGCATTGTTGCTACTATCCAATCTTTCGTGGTTGGAATAGCTAGTATCGCTGAAATGACCTTCTCATAGATTTGAGCTAGAAATTCCATTTGTAGTTTTTTACACGCTGTCTCAGTGTAACACCATCTTCGGGGTAACTTTTCTTGTGCTTCCACTTCGATTAACTGCGATCGCGCAAGCGCTAATCTTGTAGAGTGCGATCGCGCAATATCCAAATAAATCAATACTTCTATACTCAAGCTGAAATGTAACTATTTTAGCTATTTTATCGTAATTTGCGTATTTATATTGAGAAAAAGGCGGATTTATATTCCAAGGGTAAGATAATAATTATACTTAACTGCTGGCGTTGGACTTCCCCTAATTGCGATAAGCAAAGCTTTACGCCAAAGGCATATCGCCAACCTACTTCCTATCAAAATACTCACGCCCGAATCACAGTAATCCGACGTTGATTTTCCGTCACCACAACCTGCGTTGATAAACGTTCTTCCATTGGTAGGGCATTTTTACGCCTGTCAAACACAAATAACCAACCAAAATCCAACCCCAAACTCCCTAAATAGGATTCTAACTGCTCAATACCCTCAGCTTGGGGGTCACGCTTTTTCTCCCGCCATACCTTTAACTCAATACCTAACGTTACCTGTTTGTAACGCAGACATAAATCCATTCTGTCGCTACCAATTGCATATTCCCGTTCTAGGGTTCCACCACCATTAACAACACGATGTAAAAAAGCCATTAATACGAGGTGGGGAGCAATTTCATGGTAGGCAGTGCTACTTAATAACGGTTCTCCGTGCTGTCGCCAAAATTTGATAAATGCTTCCAGCAAAGCATCTATATTTAATTCACCTTTTGGGGTCAACCAACTAGGACTAATATGAGGTAAACTATCCTGAGTTCCTTGCACTAAAACGCGGGGAATGACTTCACGATAAATCGGGTTAGAAATAACCAGTCCACCCGCAGGATCACGTCGCAATAATCCTAAATCAATTAAATATTGGCGATCATCGGCTGGGGTATCGGGTAATGTTTCTCCTGCTAAAATCGGCTCAATAATATTTTTAACTCGTTTTTCTCTAAGTTTTTCAGCTAAACTATCCAGATGAGTATCTTGACGAGCAATTAATATTTCCTTTGCTTGTAAAATATGTTCTTTTGTAATAGCAATATTTCTATCCTTAACCATTTTCTCTACAATTTCTTTA
>PWQB01000840.1 GCA_003556955.1 Nostocaceae cyanobacterium CSSed10_463m | reverse complement strand
TCTTACGGCTCTGGTGTACTTATACTGTTGCAGATGATAACGAAAAAGCTCAGGACTACATAGAATCTACTATTAAAAAATTGCAAAAAATCTGGTATCAGTTCACTGGAGAAATTCATGGAATTAATAATAATCGGATTGAGAATATTTTACGTAATTCATTGACTGATGGATTTCAACTGTGGGAACAAGTCATCAGCAACAAAATGAAATTGAGTGTAAAAGCTCTTTCTGCTGATGAAATCTGGGCGATATTGTGGAAACAGTTTAATCGCAGCGACCCTACTGCTATTCCTAATCCTTTGACAATTAGTGAGAAGGATGGTGTAACAGAAACCCAGACAAGTGACTTTCACATTAGACATCATCTACTAGAGAATGAAAAATCTGTACCTTTCTTAGACAGAAAATGGGTAAAAATTCAAGATAAATATATTGGAGCGCTTAATTTCAACGAGAAGCCAGGAGGTTGGATGGATGAACATTCACAACTGAGATATCTTTGGGAAATCATCTCCAGAGAAAGTATTTCTGATACTGAAGTTTTTTGTCAAATTAGTCGGGTTAATCAAGGAATTGCCAAAACTAATCTGCAACGTTTAACCAAGCAATCAATTACCTCTACAGCAATATCAAGTAAATCTGGCAGTATTGATGTCAAAGCGGGGATGAATATAGAAGAAGCGGTAGAAGCTCAGAAAACAATTTATCAAGGTAATCTGGTGGTTTCTACAGCAGTTGTTTTTCTTGTTCATAGAAAAACCAGACGAGAATTAGATGATGCTTCTCGATATCTGGCTAGTTGCTTTCTTAGGCCTGCCGTAGTTAGTCGAGAAATTGAGTATGCCTGGAAAGTATGGTTACAGTGTTGTCCTTGCGTTTGGGAACCATTACTGACAAAACCATTCAATCGGCGACTTCCCTACTTTAGCTCGGAAGCTCCAGGACTCATGCCGTTGATCTGCACCGCTACTGGAGATAAGAAGGGATTTGAACTAATTGCCGAAGAAGGCGGTACACCTGTTCATCTTGATTTATACCAAAATCACAAGAATTTGGCAGTCTTTGGTGCTACACGGTCTGGAAAATCTGTACTGGTTGCCGGGATCTTAACTCCAGCGATCGCACAAGGGATTCCAGTAGTAGCATTAGATTATCCCAAACCTGACGGTACATCAACCTTTACAGATTACACCAATTTATTGGGTAAGGATGGGGCATATTTCGACATTAGCAAAGAATTTAACAATTTATTTGAACTTCCAGACCTGCGGGGGATGGGTGAGGAAATAATCAAAGAAAGACTGACAGACTTTAAGGAGTTTATCAAGTCAGTCTTGATGACGATGATTATTGGCACAAATGCAATTGGTGTGAGTACCTCCATGCTTTCTAATATTGAATCAATTGTCACTTTGGCGTTAGAAACATTTTTTAATGAAGATGAAATTAAACTAAGGTACAAAGCAGCCTTAGAAGCTGGCGTGGGGACAGAAGAGTGGGATGATACCCCTACATTAAAAGATTTTTATAATTACTGTTCGCCAGGATATATCAAGTTAGATTCAATTGCCAACAACAGTAAAGAAGTATTAGAAGCTTTAGAGCAAATTAGACTAAGATTGAAATTTTGGCTAAATACCAGAGTAGGACAAGCTATTTCTCAGCCTTCAAGTTTTCGTGCAGATGCCAAATTATTAGTATTTGCTCTCAGGAATTTAGCCTCAGAAGCAGATGCAGCCATTTTAGCTCTTAGTGCCTACGCCGCAGCTTTACGACGTGCTTTATCTTCTAAAGCCAGCATCTTTTTCCTAGACGAAGCCCCGATTCTATTTCAATTTGAATCCATTGCTGAATTAATTGGGAGATTATGTGCCAATGGTGCAAAGGCTGGAATTAGGGTGATTTTATCAGCACAAGAACCAGAAAGTATTTATCAAAGTAAGGCTGCACCCAAAATATTTGCTAACTTAACCACTCGTTTAGTTGGCAGAATTCAATCTTCAGCTATTGATCCATTTGTGGAACGATTCAAATACCCTTATGAAATCATTCAAGTCAATAGCACCGAATCTTTTTATCCCAAAAAAGAGGGAATTTATTCTCAATGGTTATTGGATGATAATGGCAAGCTTACTTTTTGTCGTTACTATCCAGCATATTGTTTATTAGCATCAGTTGCCAATAATCCTAATGAGCAACAATTACGCACATTATTTCTGAATCAATATGCGAATAATCGTCTATTAGGACTTTTTAAATTTTCGGAGGATTACGTCAGAATGGTTCGAGGAGAAGAGTTATCCCTGGAAGCTCAACAATTACTAAAATTGACTGACAAATCAACACACGTAAAAGTACCATAGGTGCAAAATGAAAAAACTTACCAAAACTAAAAAAATCACTATCCTAGCTTCTGTTCTGATTAGCGGAATACTTATAAGTACACCTAGCTATGGATTCAATATTGCTAATTTTTTAGGTTCAATTATTGATGATATCAAGGGAGAATTACAATTAATTCAAAGTTTAGCTGTAGCAGAAATTGAGAATACATGGGCAGGAATTAAGGCAGATGCTGTAGCTTCTCTTAACGATTCTATTGGAGACATGGGCGCGCCAGATCCCATTAAAAGCGGCAACGAATTAAAAAACCGACTGGCTAGTGAATATTCATTGCCTGTAGCGCAACAAAAAGCACATAAATTAGAACGAGAATTAACTAGAGCATCAATTTCTGCGATCATGGGGGAACAAGGACAACAAGACACAGCCAACAAAATTCAAAGAACGACACAAACTGCCCAAGAAGCTCAAAGTCTTGCTGAACAAGCGCAAGATATGGATGCTACTCAGAATGTTCTGAAGGTAATGGCAGCCCAGAATGCACAAATAGTTTCTCTATTGGCACAACAACGTACTGACTCTTTGCAATCACGACACGACGCAGCGCAAACTAATTTGATGTTAACTCAAATTGCCGAAAACTTAGCCAGTCAACGTCAAAGAGAAAACATACAAAGAATAGGTTTAGTTGCCGGAAATCATGAATTGATAGGCACATTGCGTTTAGATCCTACACATCAAGAATAATTATGCCTTTGAAAATTTTTGCTTTCTCTGGTGGAGATTTACTGACCAGAGCATCCGAAACAGCAGAAGAAATTGCTACAGGATTTAACGAGCTTTGGGATACTACCCTTTCCGGTGGTTTGTATGCAGCACTTTGTACAGTAGGGGTATTGTTTGCTGTGGCAACATTTGTTTTTTTCATGGTTGAGTGGACAAAACAAATGGTTAACCTTGAAGAACAACGTGCAATTGCAGATTTTATTTGGGTATTAACAGTTATAGTTTTGTTAGCCAATAATGGTCAACTGTTAGGAAAAGGAACATTGGCGGTAAGAAACTACATAAATAACACCAACAATTTTGTTCTACAATATACAGCCAAGGATGCTAACTTAGCTCAAGCTTTTAGACAAGCTTTAGAGAATGAAGCGGCTCGGAGTGCTATTGGGGCAGAAATTGAAAATTGTCGTTCTTCTTCTTTAACTCCTGAAGATGCGATTAGCTGCTTAGAAGATGCTAGTAATCGACTTTCGCAAGAATATCCCAGTTATTTTTCTGGTACTGGTCTATTAGCATCAACCATTCAAAGATTGCAAACAATTATTCAGGCTCCAATTGATGCGATTGATAGCGGAGCTAATCCACTACAAGTGATATTTTCTCCCTTTAGTGCCGTTATCGGTAATAACATTCGAGAACAAATTACATATATCTTGCTGGGATTAAATGGGGCTTACCAATGGGGCATAGAGCTAACAATGCTAGTGACAGCTTTAATTGGGCCACTTGCTGTAGGAGGATCTTTATTACCCTACGGTGCTAAATCTATTTTTGCATGGTTGACAGGATATTTTAGCGTAGGCATGGCTAAATTATCTTTCAATATTATTGTTGGTTTTGCGGCTCAAATAATGATTACAGCTAGAGCAGACCAACCATTATTTTTCTTGTTTGTAATTGGAATTATTGCCCCATTTTTAGCCACAGGATTAGCTGCGGGTGGTGGTTTAGCGGTTTTGCAACAAGTAAATAAAGCGGCTGAGTTTTACGGCTCTATGGCTATTAATATTGCCAGCACTGTCATGACAAAAGGTGCTGGGGCGGCTGCTCAAAAAATTAAGCCAGGTGGATAAAATGCTCAAAACAAAACCTAAACAAGTGCCTCTTAAACTCCTAAGTTCTGGAGAGTCTGTGTCTACTAAGTTTGGCTTAATAACTATAGTAGCCTTTGCATTCGCTGTACTTTCATTATTAATTCAACTTTTAAATTATGGTGCAATCAGAAGGTTAAATAATCAAGAACTTCCTACTTTAGTACAATTGTCATCAGGAGAAACAATTCGCGCCCAATCTGTCCCTTCTACAGCAAGGTCGAATGAAGTAATTAAGAGATTTGTGTCAGATACATTTATTAGAATGTTTAATTGGGATGGACTGGTACGGACTTTTAATGAAAACGGAGAACCAATCACTAAACAAGATCCCGGTATACTCATTAGAGAAGGAAGTAGAGATAGAGTCACAACCAGGGCTTATGAAGCTGCCTTCGCCATTACTGAACGAGAGGATTTTCGAGCATCTTTTCTCCGTAAACTAGCTTCTATGACTCCTACTGGTGTCTTTAATGGAGACACACAAATTTCTTTAATTCCGAGATTTATTTCTCAACCTCGCCAACTGAGAGAAGGAAGATGGGAAATTGATTTTATAGCTACTCTTGTGACTTTTTCTCGTAATAATAATGCAGGGGAAGGAATACCATTTAACAAAACTATTACTGTGGAAGCTGTCACTACTCCGCAAAACGTCCCCGATGAAACTACTGAATTGGCTAGAAAAATCTATGCGGCTCGAAAACATGGACTAGAAATAATTCAAATTGTTGACTTAGATTTAAGTAGGTAGAAGAAATGACTAATAACCTAAACTTCGCTGATGAAGTCAATGATGAAGTTAATAGTTATACAGTAGATTCAATTCTGAATATTGATGAAACTCAGAATGACTCTACAAGTTTGGAAAATACTGTTATTCAAGAAGAAGATCCAGCCGAAAATGTAACAGTCCATAATTTTACTACTTCTCCTTGGTCAAAATTAGGTGTAGTTGGATTCTTCTTTGGAACTGGTTTTCTTGTCGTATTTTTATTGTTTAGTGGAATTTTACGTGGTAGCTCACAAGCTCAAACTGAAGAAATTCCATCGCCAATCCCAGAAGAAACTCTAGCTAGAATAGAGAACAATAATGGAGAGATATTTGCTCAAGCAGCACTAGCAAGGCAAGAAAGTGAACTACAAAGAATCAATCAACAACCATCAATAACTCCAGAAGAAACCGAAAATCAAGAAACCATTCCAGAACAAAGAACTACACCAGTAGCATCAACACCACCAAATCCCTCTCCTCCTCCAGCCCCAACACCTGTTAACCGTTCGGCGAGAGAGGTTTCCCCTACTGTACGTCCGCTACCACCTCCTACTCCTACATCTCGACCACAACCACAACCACGTAATGTTTCTTTTTCACCAGCACCACTACCAGCAACAGATCCTATTGCAGAACTAAATCGATTACGAAACGTAGGTTCATTTGGAAATATAGCTTATGGTAATAATTCAAGCCCGACCGTAACTATCCCACAGCGCACACTCACCAGAGATAATAGCAACCTAGCCGTGCAAGACCGCAACTTTGCCAGCCCCGCCGGAGGCAATAGCGCCAGCGCAGACTTGTCAGTTCGCCAAAACACTCGCAACACTGCTTCTACTAGGATTGAGAGAATAGAACCTCGTTGGCAAGCAAACCAGCGAAACCGTCAAACTTCAGGAGATGTAGCAGATTTTAGAATAGCTTCTGTTGACTTTTTGCCCCAAGAGGCTCAAATTCTTAACGAGCGTCGCAATCGTTATCTGGTGGTAGGGGAATTCGCTAGTGGAACTTTAGTTACACCTTTGATTAAAGCACAATCTACTGATAGAAACCAACAGCCAAGTGAAGATGGTAGGCGTTATGTAGCAAGGCTTACTGAAGATTTAAAAGATAACGAAGGTAATGTGGCGATCGCTAGTGGCAGTTTAATGGCATTGGAAATTCTCTCGGTTGATGGTGCAAGTTACGCTCAGGTTCAGGTGACAAGTATTATTAGAGACAACACTGAATATCCCATTAGTGCGGGGGCAATTACTGTCCAAGGTGATGGCGGTAGACCTTTAATTGCTCAACAGTTCAAAGATAAAGGTGGCGAAATCGCCCAGTATGACTTAACTGTTGGGCTAGTCAGTGGGTTGGGAAAAGTTGGGGAAATCATTAATCGCCCTGATGTTGAAGATGAGGTTGAAGATGAATTATTCGGGACTATTCGCCGCCGCACTCGCATTAACAATAGTCGCCGGAATATTGGTGGGGCTATTTTAGAAGGCGCATTCGGAAGTCTCAGCGATATTATTGGTCGTCGGGCGGAAACCTCCACTAGAGAAATTCTGGCTCGTCCCAATATTTGGTATATCCCACAAGGGACAAAAATTACATTTATTGTCAATCGCAGTTTGAAACTCCCATGATGAACAAATTAAAAATAACTGGATGGGCCGTAGGTTTATACCTCAGTTTTACT
>PWQB01000296.1 GCA_003556955.1 Nostocaceae cyanobacterium CSSed10_463m | reverse complement strand
TTGTGGTGTCACCCTTGGCTGATAAAATCCAGAGCGGATTGCAACCGAGTAAACTATAACGCCCGATTTTTTCCCCACCTTCCACTGATTCCAGCAAAAAACTATAAGGCTGACCAGCACAAACCTTATACCAAGCTGAGACAGGAGTATCTAGGTCTGCTATCCATTCCTGATACACCGGAACGAAATTACCTTGTAAAGCTAGCTGCGAAAAATCAGAAAAATCGGGGAACATCATGATGGATTGAGGGAATGGGAAAATTAGAGAATGGGGAATAGGGAAATTAGAGAATGGAGAATGGAAAATTGGGTATCAAATTTGTCCCCTTCTTTTCACTACTCCCTACTCCCTACTCCCTACTCCCCAATTTCTATCTAAACATCAGCATCGTGGGTAGCTTTCCCACTGAACTTAAGTTTGGCGGGACTGGGATTTTCCCCAATGCTGCGAGGTACATGACGTACTTTTTCGCGTCCTGCGTTAACTTTTTCTGGGAAGACACCATCAGCTGGGTGAATGAAAGTGGTTTCTCCAGAGGGTAAAATCCGGTAAATCTTGTAATCTGTGATTTTGAATTTCCGGAGTTGACCACCCAAGGCGATACCATGTTCTTTACGAGCTATGTATAGCAGGTTTTCACCTTTGAGCATAGTGGCAGCGCCACCTGTAGGCATTTCAAAAACTTGTTCTTTGGGGCTAGTCCAAGTTATAGCGTACTTTTCTTCTTCTTTCGCCTTTGTCAGCAAGCCGCCAGTGCTACCACCAAATAGTGGAGTTTGTCCAGAAAGTGTTTCTGCCATAAAGGTGTCTCTCTCTCAACGTTTTTAGGGCATACTAACACTGCCAACATGATCTTATGGCGATCGCGTCATAGACTGTAACAGTTTTTAGTCATTAGTCATTGGTCATTGGTCATTAGTCATTAGTCATTAGTCATTAGTCATTAGTCATTGGTGATCAAACTCTCCCCTCTCCTTACCAAGGAGAGGGGCTGGGGGTGAGGCAATACCTTTCGGTTAAGGGATGTAGAGACGTTCCATGGAACGTCTCTACAAGGGTTTTCGGCTCACGAATTTGCTTAACCGAACAGTATTGGTGGGTGAGGTTCTTCTCAAAATTACAACTTACTCTTGACTTTTGGGCGCTTCTCCTCATAACTCACCTGAGCCACAGGAACAGTGAAATGAAACTGACTACCTTGGTCTTTACCATTGGATTCCGCCCAAATTTCTCCACCCCAGCCAGTGACGATTTGACGGCTAATAGCCAATCCTAAGCCCGTCCCGCCCGTAGTTCGCCGCAGCGCCCCTTCTTCTTGATAAAAGCGGTCAAAGACTATTTCTAGGCGATTGGGTTCAATACCACGTCCAGTATCAGCCACAGTCACCTCTATCATCTGATTTTTGTTTGGGGTGGCAGTAATCGTAATCTTGCCTTCAGGCAATGTAAATTTACAAGCGTTATCAATCAATTTGGCGATTACCTCCACCAGCCAATCACCATCAGCTCTGACTAAAGGCAAATTTTCAGCAATTTGAGTTTTGATTTGGGGGGGTTTCTCTTCTGAGGTGCGGGTGCGAAGTCGGCTGAGGGCTAAATCTATACACTCTTGTAAGGTGAGGGATTCTGGATGCCATTCTACTCGGCCGCTTTCTAAGTTGGACAGGGTGAGGAAATCTTGCACCAGTTTCCGCATTCGTTCTGAGTCAGAAAGTGCCGTACTCAGCATTACCTGTTGCAATTCTAAAGGCATATCCGGCTCAGTCGCCAGACTTTCTAAGCACACCTGAATTGTAGATAGGGGCGTGCGGAGTTCGTGTCCGGTAATGGCGATTAAGTTGCTGCGGGTGCGGTCTAAGGCTTCTAGTTGCTGGTTCAGGTCTTCTAGGTTGGCGTAAGCCTCAGCTTGAATTAACGCTGCGGCCATTTGAGTGGCGATCGCTTTTACTAAGTCTAATTCTCCTACTTGCCATTCGTGTGGCGGTAGGCTGCAATAATGCAGTTCCACAATGCCTAATAAGCGTCCTTGAAATAAGACTGGTTCGATTAACCAAGAACGAATAGCGAATTTTTGGGCAATTGATGCCAGTTTTTTCGATTTGGTCACACGAGGATCACTCAGGGTATCCGCTACACAAACGCCCTCACCGTTTTGGATTGCTTCTTGAAATAAATGATTTTCCTCTAATTGCCAACTTTGCCCAGCCACAGGTAAAATACCCGGAATCAAAAACTCATGTTTAATCTGAGCCTGAGCATCTGTAGCCTGAGCGCGGTAGATTAAACACCGACTAGCCCCTAGATGTTCTCCTAGCTCTTGTGCCGCCACTTGGAGGATTTCGTGGGGGTCAAGCGATCGCCTAATTGCCGTACTAATAGAGTTGACTAAACGCTCTTTTCGTGCTTGGGCAGTAATGGAACGATAGGCTTTATGCAATTTATACTGACTAGCTTGCAAATAAGTCACCAAGCGCTGCACAAAAGGGTCAGTATCGATATCACAAGCAAATTCCGTCTTTTGTTCGGCTGGGGAAGAATTTCTCTTTACCCCAATTCCAAACCTCTGGCGAGCCTGTTTAATTTTGTCTTCCAAATCTGGTCTGTAAACCGAAATTCTGTCTAATAGCAAATCAGCAGCTTTGAGGCTCACTCCTCGTTCTGATGTCCAGATTCCCTCAAACCTCCGAGCCGTGTCCATATCTAGACTAGGGCTAAATTCTGGTAACTGCTGGTTTTTGGCAATGGAACCCAGGCTTTCTTGGCACACCAAGCAAGTAGCATAATTATCAGCAATTACCACCAAATGCCATTCTTGACTTAAGGCATCTTCTGGCTCAAAGGCTACCTTTTCATAATATTCCGAACTGTTGATAAAGTCTGTCTCTGGTGCGGATAAGACGTATATTTGATTACTACGCATAGCTAAACGCTGATAGCGATGAGCTTCTTGGCGATAGTATCGCTCTCGTTGGAAGCTAGCAATTACCAAAGGCTGCTCCAAAGTTGCAGCCAAAACCTGATCTTCCATCGCATGGGAAAGGGCTGTTAGTGAAGCCTTGAAATATAGCTGGGGTCGCAGGTAGGGTATAGATTGTAGCAGATCACTCAGCACGGAAGACGAGATGCTCATGAATATCGTTAAAGAAAAGCCCAATCACAATAAAGATTCAAGTCATAGCTGCATTGTACAAATTACAACGGACTCTCAAGTGCAGCAGACAGTTGAAATATGTAAAGAATCGTTAACAACACATTTCACACAGGTACTGAAAGCATTGGCAAAATCTCCAACACTAGACCAACAAAAATACTACCTTCAGGGGTCGCATTCTGGGATATGGAAGTGTTTTGCCACATTGTCTTCATTTGCTGGCATCATAGGTTTAGAGTCTTATTCTACTAATCCCAATATACATTCAATAGAGAGCTTTCTTATCAACCTCAGCCACGGTGTATTTACCTAAAATTGCTCATAAATGCCAAAGCAGCCCGGTTAAAATTCTCGCACTTGCTAATTTTATCAACTTTTGGGCAATAATATTCCTGTAACTTATTTGGCGCAGTTGGGATATTTTTACCATCGGCTAAATACAAATTTATCAGTGGTTAATTTATTTGATGGTTACGCCACACTAGCCATCGTGTTTTTTAACTCAGAAAATAATTAAACTTGTCTAAATCAATAACTGCTGTCATTATTTATAGGATTTACGCATTGACAATAAAAACCAAAAAATATGTGTAACTAAAAAGCACATATTTCGTAGGGGTTTCAATGCTAAACCCCTACCACATAGGTATATTTACTATCAACATCATCATTGTTCAAAGCCAAAAATTGGCTATTTTGGTGACAGCATATCATGATTAATTTGTACAGTGCATAAATCCTAATTTCTTATATTTTACTTCCATAGCTATGACTGCGGTTAAACTGAAACCTTTTTGAGCGATAACTATTGAATAACATCCCCAAAATATTCAAATAATATTATAAAATTTCTGGAATTAATCGCCCCAGAGAATTTGCACCCTAAACAACTTTAGCATCTTGGCTAAGTATTCTCTGTTGATGAGGAGATTGACAGGTTAGAGTTAGATGAATCAGCTAAAAATGACTGTTTTTCAGCCTTGACTTTAAATATAAAAAATATAATCTGGTAAAGATTTGTGATCCATTTCCTGTCTCCACCTTTGCCAAAAATCTGTGCATCTTAATTTGACACAAATAGACTGAAACCTTTTTATAAAAGCACTTTCCCCTGTTGACCCCATTGATATATCCCTGGAAAAAGGAACTTTAGCTGATGACACCGGATACACTGACGACCCTGGAAAAAATTTCTTTAGATGGCAAAACTTTTACTCCCGCAGCACAATTACCTATAGCAGAATGGCCTTCTGTTGTGAGCGAAAGACCACAACCAACTCTGACAGTTAAAGATGATGATTTATTTCTGGTAACAGATACAATGGGGAACATTTCTGGCTGTTCTCTACAAGATGGTAATCCTAACGTGGGACTATTTTGTGCTGATACCAGATTTCTGAATCGTCTAGAGTTGCAAATTGACGGGCGATCGCCTATTCTTCTGAGCAGTACTGCCCAAAAAGGTTTTTCCATTTCTGTTCTGTGTACTAACCCTAATATTGACGAACAATTAAAAGCTGAAACCATAGGTATTCGCCGAGAAATTGTCTTGAATGGGGCGCTATTTGAAGAAATTGAAATATCTAATTACAGCACAACCAAGGTCAGCTTTGAATTAAGTATCAGCTTTGATGCTGATTTTGCCGATTTATTTGAAGTTCGTGGTGCTAAAAGAGAACAACGGGGTAAAATTTTACGCTTAGTAGAATCCATAGCTGAAGAAAAAGCAGCTTTTGATGGTCATGGCGTTTCCTCTGGACATCCACCAAAAGAAAAATCATTAACCTTAGCCTATCAAGGTTTGGATGGCTTATTAATGGAATCCCGTATCCAATTTCAGTATCGCCAACCAGACGATTTCCAAGGTTACACTGCTATTTGGCGTTTGGATTTAGCTTCTCATGAAACCCAAAAGCTGGGCTACAGAATTAATATGTTGACTGACAATCAACCCAGTTCTACAGTCAGCGCAGCTGTTACCTTAGTACAAGCCAAAGCTGCGGAGTTGATGGAGGAGCAACAATGGATACAGCAAATTACACAAATTAGATCAGATAAAAGTCTCTTCAATCGTGTAATTGAGAGGGCTGAACAAGATATGTATTTATTGCGTCAGTCTTTTGGTAACTCTAAAACTGTTTCCGCCGGTGTTCCTTGGTTTTCAGCGTTATTTGGCAGAGATTCGCTGATTACAGCCTCCCAAACCCTGATGTTAAATCCCCAAATTGCCAAAGAAACCTTGATGATACTAGCTTCATACCAAGGTAAAACTGAGGATAACTGGCGCGAAGAAGAACCCGGTAAAATTTTACACGAGTTGCGGTTTGGGGAAATGGCACGTTGCCAAGAAATTCCCCATACACCCTACTACGGCACAGTTGATGCCACTCCTTTGTGGTTGATGTTGTATGCTGAATACTACACTTGGACTCACGATCAAGAAACTCTAGATAAACTGTGGCCGAATGCTTTAGCAGCAATGGAATGGATTGATCGCCATCTTCAACACAGTAGCTATTTGACTTATTACTGTAAATCTCCACGTGGTCTAGCTAACCAAGGATGGAAAGATTCTGGCGACTGTATTGTACACCAGCAGGGTGAGTTAGCTCATGGTCCCATTGCTTTGAGTGAGGTACAAGCTTATGTTTACGCAGCCAAAATTCAGCTCGCAGAAATAGCTAAGATGAAAAAGCGCCTAGACTTAGCAGAACGCTGGCTGGATGACGCTAGACATCTGAAGGTGCGTTTTAATCAAGATTTTTGGATTAAAGACCAAGATTTCTGCGCCTTGGCTTTGGATGGAGACGGAAAGCAAGTCGAAAGTATTACATCTAATCCTGGTCACTGTTTGAAGTTAGGAATTTTTACACCAGAAAAAGCCTACAGTGTGGCGGAAAGATTGCGAGCGCCAGATATGTTTAATGGTTGGGGTATTCGGACTCTGAGCAGTTTGTCACCAGCGTACAATCCAATGGGTTATCACATTGGTTCAGTTTGGCCTCATGATAATTCTCTCATTGCTATGGGATTGCGATCGCTCGGTCTGGTTGATCAAGCTTTAGAAGTATTTCAAGGTTTGTTTGATATGACTAGTCAGCAACCATATCAACGCCCGCCAGAACTTTTTTGCGGTTATGAACGCAATGGAAATGATGCGCCGGTACAGTATCCAGTTGCTTGTACACCCCAAGCTTGGGCGACTGGTACTATATTTCAACTGCTGCAAATGGTAGTTAATTTAGTTCCTGATGCTCAAAATAATTGCTTAAGCATTATTCATCCGACTTTACCAGAATCAATTAATCGTCTGTCATTTCATAATTTGAAGGTTGGCGCTACTATTCTAGATTTAGAATTTGAGCGCTCTGGTAGTACTACTGCTTGTCGTGTTGTGAAAAAACGGGGTAATCTGCGGGTAGTTATTGAAGCTTAAGCAGAGAAGAGCTAACAAAATTTTCGAGGGGTTTCCTTAGCTTAAACCTACAGACACAAATCATAAAACTCTTGTGGTGCGGGCATCTTGCCCGCCATT
>PWQB01000193.1 GCA_003556955.1 Nostocaceae cyanobacterium CSSed10_463m | reverse complement strand
GCGGCTACCTCTGCTTGGTCTGAAATTGTAACTTTCTTAGAACGTATATTTGCAAACTGAACCAGCGCTGGGGGTATTTGATATTTTTCAGGGAAAAGTTGGGAAATAGGCGATCGCTTCTAGTGTTAGAATACCCGCAACCGTGACCTAAACCTTGTCTATTTTGAGAAATGTAGTTTGTAGTCAAGATGGTGAGATTGCTTCCTTACGTCGCAATGACTGTGTTTACGTTGTCCTTGTGTAAGTCCTGATGTAGTTTGTAGTCAAGATGGTGAGATTGCTTCCTTACGTCGCAATGACAATAACTCCACTTTTCACGATGGACAAGGTTGATGATTAAGAGATGGGAGTTTTCTTAACCAGACGGTCTTTACCATCCCATAAAATAAATATTGTATGCGTCACCTGAAGCCAAAATTTCACCAACTTTTCTGGCGTTGCGCCTTAGTACTTCTGATAGTATTGACTTTTAGTGGCTGGGGTGTAGAATCAGCCCAGGCGCTGCTGCGGCAACATCACGATTCCCCTGGTGTTTTGCGCTACCACTCCCAAGTATCTATCAAAGATCAACAAGATTACGCTTGGCAGGTGTTACTGTTCAAACAAAATTACAACAGTCCAGTGAAAGAATTAAGGTTACGGGTGGTGGGTTTTCCTGGTGTAGTTGAAATTGCTCATCCCCAACCCTTAGAAATCGAGACAGCATCAGGAAAATTGTTGAGTGCATCTGATATTTATGCGCTCACTGCACCTGCTGCCAACGTTGGTGAATATAACTTAACTGATGTTTTACCCAAATTGCCAAGCACCGATGCACTCAAATTGTATGTGCCACTCAAGAACTCACAACCATTGGTTCTCGATATCCCCCAGTCTGTAGTTATTGAGTGGCAATGGCTAGTAACTGAGATTGATTAAAAAATATTAAGATTATATCAAAAATCAGAAAATACAGCTATATCTAACCTAGATTTTCGGCAATCAAATCATATAATAACTGTATTCAGTTTTGTGGCATTACTCATAAGGAGTGTTAAAAATGAATCAGATACAATTAAGTTTACTGATTAGCTATTTCCTGATGACCTGCTATTTTTTCACCAATTGGCTCAAATTTTCCCTGCGACATCCTACTTCCAGTCCAGAAGAAAAGTTTTTAGCTTTTGTGATGTTTCTGCTCACAACAATTTTTTGGCCTTTAATTATTATAATGAATTTATGTGAAATATTCAATAAACGCAAACTGGAACTGAGGACGATGATTCCGGTGATTTTCGTGATTTTTGCCTTTAGCCTTTCATACTATTTAACTTATTTGTATGAACGAGGTTTTTGTTATAATGGTTTATTCTGCTCATTCCCCTCTTAATGTTCATAATTTGAGCATACACACCCCTGCATAATTTTCAGCTTATTCTGTGTGCAGTTGTGTCTGACATCTAATATATAAGCATTCAATCATCCCTAACCACAACTAAATAATTTATATTTACAATTGCATAAACAAAGATTTAAAACCAATGTTGCCCCCATCTTATCAAGCAATTAACCAACGTCCGGTTTTAAAATTACCTAATCATGCCAGAGTTGCTGTTTGGGTAGTGATGAATGTAGAACATTTCACCTTTGGTAAACCGGGAACAGCGATTCAACCCCATTTAAATAGTCATCCAGAAATTGCTAACTATGCTTGGAGAGACTACGGGAATCGCGTTGGTATATGGCGTTTACTGGAATTATTCGCTGAGTTAGAAATTCCAGTTACAGCCGCAGTAAACGGTGAAATTTGCTCATTTTATCAAGAAATTATCACAGCTATGCAGCAGCATGGTTGGGAAATTATGGCACATGGTATTAATAATTCTACTGGACATAGTGGGTTAAATCAAGAAACAGAAGCTGCGATAATTAAACAGACATTAGATTTACTCAGCCAAGCTACAGGTAAAAAACCTCAAGGCTGGTTAACTCCAGGATTTTCTATTACAGAATCAACCTTTGAATTATTGCATACAGCCGGAATAAGTTATACAGCAGATTGGGTAAATGATGACCAACCTTATTGGTATCCTGTAGCAGATGGACGTTTATTAGCAATTCCATATACTATAGAAGCAAACGATATTAGCTTATGTTTGAGTAACCGATTTTCTGGGGAAGAATTTTGCCAGGCAATTATTGATCAATTTGAGCAATTATGGCTAGATGGAGCAAAACAACCTCGATTTATGGCTATTGGCTTACATCCATTTATTGTTGGTCAACCACTGCGGTTAAAATATTTAAAAAAATGCTTACTTCACATTAAAAATCAATCTCATACCTGGCTAACTACAGGTGAAAGTATTTATGAATGGATGGATAAATAGATAATATAGAAGGGTGGGCATCTTTGCCCTCCCCCACAAGATTTATAATATTATATTATGAGTAAACAAAGGTGGTTAGAATGTCCACTTTACAAGATTTATCATAATATTTACTAATATAACAAAGTGCTGTAATTCCTCTCTGTGTCCTCTGCGTCTTTGTGGTTCGTTAAATCCATGACTATTTCACCCAGTCAAACCCTAAAAATCCCCGTCATTGATGCTAACTCAGAAAACATTAAACCTTATGGACATTTATTAGGAGATGACGTTAGCAAACCCGGCTTAGGGATTCCCTTTTATCAACAAAGAGTCCTCGAAGGTGAAAACATCGACTTTACATATCGGGGAACAGCAACATTTAGAACCGCCAAAATTCTGCCAGGATATCCGCCAATTAACTGGCTAGAAAGACATATATATATGACGCAAATGTTCATCGCCTTGGGACAAGCACCATTTATTATGGTTTTAGCACCCCCTAACCACGAAACTGGGGAAAACTTACCAAACATCAATCAAATCCAAGCCTTCCGCTTTCCCCCAGGACATGGACTATTATTATATATTGGCACATGGCATGATTTTCCCATAGCGTGCGATCGCCCGGTAGTCATCCTCACCGCCAACTCCGATGAAGTCGTCACCGCCTTAAGCCAAATGCAAACCCCAGACGAAATGAACCAAGGCGACGTTTATAAAATCTCCCTCCCCAAAAGATTAAAAATTCAACTCCAACTAGAAATCTAAAATCCTCAGCGTACCTTTGCCCTAACCTCAGCGTACCTCTGCGTTTAAAACATGGATTTGCCAAACATCGAAACCTACCTCCAACCAAACCACCTCCAAGAAATCACCAAATGGGAAAAAGGTTGGACTTGGCTAAGTGGAGGAACATGGCTATTTTCCCAACCCCAACCAGATGCAAAAGTTTTAGTCGATACGCACAAATTCGGCTGGACAGAAATTGCTATTCAAGGAGAATATTTAACTATCGGTGCAACTTGTCCATTAATTAAAATCTTAGAATATCCTTGGCTACCAGAATGGACAGCCATAGCAGGATTAAAAACGGCTGTTAATGCACTTGCAGCCTCATTAAAAGTGATTAATATAGCTACAGTAGGAGGTAATATTTGCCTGGCTTTATCTGTCGGAACCTTAGCACCAGTCATGGTGGCTTTAGATGCAACTTATGAAATTTGGAACTTACAAGGAGAATCATATCAAATTGCCGCCCAAGACTTTCAACTAGGAGATAAAACCACAATTTTAAAACCGGGAGAAATTCTGAGACGAGTTTTAATTCCCTTGGCTAATTTACAATGGAAAATTAATTATCAACGCTTGAGTATAGCCACATCTGACCCAGCATTAGCTATTGTAGTTTGTGCGAGTCACCAAAAACAAAGGCGTTATGTGATTGCGGCGAGTGTAGCTGCACCACGTTTATTAGAAAATGAGGATATAGAAAAACAAACCTTTATTACAGATATTAAAGCCAGTGCAGATTATCGGCGGGAATTAACCAAAGTTTTAATCAAAAGATGCAAAAACAGTTAAATTTTCAAGTTAATCAGCAAAGTTATCGAGAAAATTGTCATCCTGGAACCAGTCTGTTAACTTTATTACGTCAATTAGGCTGGTTTGGTGTACATCGTGTGTGTAATACTGGTGATTGTGGTGCTTGTACTGTGTGGGTAGATGATACACCTATCCATAGTTGTATTTATTCAGCCATGCGAGTTGCTAATAAATCGGTAACTACCATCGAAGGACTTTCCCAAAACGAAGAACTCGCACCGATACAGCAAGCTTTTTTGCAAGCGCAAGGTTTTCAATGTGGTTTCTGTACTCCGGGAATGATTATGACTGCGGCGAAATTACCCGAATTGTCAGAAACAGAATTACGTTTAGCTTTAAAAGGAAATCTTTGTCGTTGTACTGGGTATCAGGCGATAGTGGAAAGCATTCGGGAAAGTTATCAACCACAGATGAACACAGATGAACACAGATGTAATAGTGCGTCTGTTGGTAAAAACATTCCCAAACAAGATGGTACAGCAATAGTCACAGGTCAAGCAGCTTATACAGGAGATATTGCTCCACCTGGATTATTACATCTGAAGGTATTGCGATCGCCTCATCCCCACGCCAAAATTCTGAAAATTCACACAGAACAAGCGAAAGCGCTTCCCGGTGTGGTGGCGATTTTTACTCACGAAGATGTCCCCAGAATACCTTACACTACCGCCGGACACGCGGAACCAGTACCAGATCCTTTAGATCATTATTTGTTAGATGATAAAGTCAGATTTATCGGCGATCGCGTTGCTGCTATAGTTGCAGAATCACCTCATATTGCCGAAAAAGCTTGTGAATTAATTAGGGTTGATTATGAAATTCTCCCCCATATTATAGACCCTATACAAGCGATGAATAGCGGAGTAGTGATTCATGATGAACCAGAATCATCGCAAATTCCCGATAAAACACGCAATATTGCAGGACAAATTTTATTAGAATCAGGTGATTTAGCCACAGCATTTGCTGAAGCTGATGTCATTGTCGAAAATACTTTTAATTTACCAGCAGTCCAACACGTTCATCTCGAACCCCATATTACTCTTAGTTGGCTAGAACCAGATGGAACATTAGTTGTCCGTTCGAGTACCCAAGTCCCATTTCACTGTCAACGCTTACTTTCACAAATTTTCAACTTCCCCCAAGAGAAAATCCGAGTTTATAAAGCACAACTTGGCGGTGGTTTTGGGAATAAGCAAGAAATCTTATCAGAAGACCTTTGTGTTTTAGCAACTTTGAAAACAGGTAAACCCGTACAATGGGAATTTAGCAGAAAAGAAGAATTTACCGCCACAAATAGCCGTCATGCTATGACAATTCGCATCAAAAGCGGTGTGAAAGCAGATGGTACACTTCTCGCCCAAGATATGGAAATCATTGCTAACACTGGGGCTTATGGTAATCATGGGCAGACAGTGGTATTTTTAGCAGGATATATTCCCCTGGGTTTATATCGTTGTCCTAATAAAAGATTAAGCGCCTTTGCAGTTTATACTAATACAATGCCTGCGGGTGCTTTTCGCGGTTATGGTGCAACTCAAGGAAGCTTCGCAATGGAAAGCCAAATTGATGAAATTGCCCAAAAACTTCAGATTAATCCCAGAGAAATCCGCTTAAAAAACTTAATTCGTCCTGGAGACGTAATTAGTTTAGGAACTTCCCAAGATCATTTTAACTTAATTGGTAGTTACGCCGTGCAAGAATGTTGGGAAAAAGTCACCCAGTCACTCAACTACATTCCCGGTACACCGCCAATAACCGAAAATTCCCGTCGTCGTGGTGTGGGGTTTGCCGTTTCTATGCAAGGTAGCGGTTTATCTAAAATTCACCTAGCTAGTGTAAAAATCACAAAGTTGTCTGATGGTAAATACGAAATCAGAACTGGTTCCGTAGACGTGGGGACTGGTTCCGATACCACCCTGCGACAAATAGCAGCCGAAGTTTTAGGTGTCACCGTTGCTGACATCAATATTATTGCTGGAGACACGCAAAAAACGCCCTTTGATGCTGGTTCTTACGCTTCCGCCACAATTTACATTTCCGGACAAGCTGTAAAACTAGCCGCCGAAAAACTTCTCAGCACCAATCAAACCAGTGTAGAACTTTCCTATGCCGCAGACGAATCGACATTAACCTTTGCTGTGCAGGGTGTAGAAGTAGAAGTAGATATAGAAACGGGCAAAGTAGAAATTTTAAAATGCGTCCAAGCCATTGATTTAGGCAAAGCCATTAACCCACGCATTTGTGAAGGACAAGCAATTGGGGGGATAGTCATGGGAATTGGTTACGCGTTAACAGAAGAACTGATATTTAACCAACAAGGAGACATAATTAACCCCAGCTTAAGAGAGTATATCATACCCAAAGCCGCAGATATACCACCAATAGAAATAATTTTAGTAGAAGCCGCCGATCCCTACGGTCCCTTTGGTGCAAAAGGAGTGGGAGAAATTACAATTAATTGTACAGCCCCAGCCATAGCCAATGCGATCGCTCATGCTACCGGATGCAGACTGTACCAACTTCCTATGACACCTGAAAGAGTTTGGGAAAAACTTAGGGTAATTCGTAATATTTCCTTCGGAAACGCTACGCGAACGTAATTCGTAATTCGTAATTCGTAATTAGGAAACGCTATATACCTTTCTTTCTTCTTCCTTCTTCTTCTTGCTTCTCCCAAGGGGGAGACGCTACGCGGTAAGCGAAGCTATGCCGAAGGCTTTACGTGTACTTTG
>PWQB01000387.1 GCA_003556955.1 Nostocaceae cyanobacterium CSSed10_463m | reverse complement strand
GCCGGTTGGGGTGTATCTAAACGCATCCTTTTGGTTACGGCATTGCCTGTGATATCTAAAACCAGCGCTTTCACACCACTACCACCAATATCAACTGATAAGGTACGAATGGATTCATGATATTCAACCATTGAGTTTTGTCCTTCTTACTTGAAACTTCTGGTTACTTAACAATCATTTCTCTTCCCCCCTGCCCCCTGCACCCTGCCCCCCTGCTTCTTCAAAATCTCGTTAACATAAAAATGACGCGATAGTAGTAAGATGCACAGCTTTATTCCCCCAGAACGATTTTTTCCCTACTTGACTTGGACTGAGATTCAGGCTATGCCGAATAAGGAAAATGTGGTCATCATTCAACCAGTGGGGGCGATTGAACAACATGGCCCTCATTTACCTCTGATTGTTGATGCTGCTATTGGTGTAGGAGTTCTGGGAGCAGCCCTGAAAAAACTGGATACTAGCATTCCCGCCTATGCTTTACCCACCCTCTATTATGGTAAATCGAATGAGCATTGGCATTTTCCCGGAACCATAACTTTAAGTACCGAAACCCTGACAGCAATTATCATGGAAATGGGTGAAAGTATCTACCGGGCTGGGTTTAGAAAATTGGTGTTAATGAATTCCCACGGCGGACAACCCCAAGTTATGCAAATGGTGGCGCGGGATTTGCATATTCAATATGATGATTTTTTGGTGTTTCCCTTATTTACTTGGCGTGTGCCTCATATTACCAAAGAATTATTGACACCCAAGGAAGCAGCCGAAGGTATGCACGCGGGAGATGCTGAAACTAGCATTATGCTGGCGATTTTGCCAGAACAGGTGAAAATGGATTTAGCTGTGGCTGAGTATCCACCAATACCCAAGCAAAGCAGTTCACTGAGTTTAGAGGGAAATTTACCTGTGTCTTGGGCGACTAAAGATATCAGTAAATCTGGGGTGATTGGGGATGCAACAACCGCAACGAAAGAGAAAGGCGATCGCATCCTGGAATCTGTATCTAATGGTTGGGTGCAAGCCATTCAAGATATTTACGCTTTTCAGCTATCACAACCCCGGTAGTAATTTCCCAAATATCTGTCTATAGCTCATTGAGATTTGTTAGTCTAGATATAGTACAAATAATTTTGATGGTGCGTAACTGGATAATAGTTACCGAGTGACAAATTGTTAGTAAAGGTCACACTAAGAGATAATAATTATGACGGCATTTGAACCCCAGAGCCTTCGTTCTTATAGCCAAGAAGATGTGCAGCGTATTCTTCAGTTAGCGATCGCTCGTCAAGCTGATGACCAAAATAAAGAATTTACTTATGAGCAATTGTTAGAAATTGCCAAGGAGTTAGATATATCACCAGATTGTCTCAATTTAGCAGAAATTGACTGGCGATCGCAATCCAGCGAAATCCAACAAAGGCAAGCTTTTCATTCCTACCGCATCGGCAGATTTAAGAAACGTCTGGGCAATTATGCCATTATTAACAGTTTTTTGATGCTGCTGGATTTTGTCGGCGGTGGCGGTCTTACTTGGTCGTTGTATTTGTTGCTATTTTGCGGCTTGACTTTAGGACTAGATATTTGGAATACTTTCCAAACTAAAGGCGAAGAGTACGAAATGGCTTTTCAAAAGTGGCATCGCAAACATCAAATTAAACAAACTATTAACACGGTTGTGAATAAGTGGTTTAAAGCGTTACAAATCTAGTGATTTGAGAGTAAGGTTTTGGCGAAAAATGTATCTTAATTCTTAACCCAAATCTCCAGAAATTATCTAGAGGTTATATTCTGACTAACTTGAATTTTACGCTAATTTTGAAAACTTAGCCGAGGTTTTTGGCTGATTTTTTAATAGTTTATTGTGGCGACTTTTCACTCTTATAATTTAGGAGAGACGTTCCAACGGTTTAGGAGAGACGTTCCGGCGGAACGTCTCTACATGGAATAAAATATCAAGAATAATTGAACGCAGATAGACGCAGATAAAGATAAATTAATCAAAGAATTTTAGGATTATGTGCAGCTTCAGATAAAATTGGTATAAATTCCTGACTACGAGCCAATATTTTTAGTAGAGGTGAGGATTTGGCGATGAAAACTGAAGCAAAAACAGATAGCAGGTTAACTTGTGAAGTGGAAACCACATTAAAGGTAATTGGTGGACGCTGGAAAGTTTTAATTATTAGAGAATTGATTTCAGAAGTCAAACGCTTTGGAGAATTGCAGCGAGGTTTACCAGGAATCACTCAAAAAATGCTAACTCAGCAACTCCGAGAAATGGAAAAAGATGGAATCATACATCGAAAAGTTTATGCACAAATTCCCCCAAAGGTAGAATATTCATTGACACCTTTGGGAGAAAGTCTGATCCCAATTCTTTATGCAATGCATGAATGGGCTGTTGATCACTTTTTACCAATCAAAAAGTAGCACAATAGCCAAGTTAAGTAGAGTTAATTTGGAGTTTATGAGTTGCTTTTTAAATACTCAATCGCCGCCTCTAATTTTGATGAGTAACTTTGAGCAAACCTTTCAAACCAAAGTCCTTCTGAAGAAAAGGGATCTAATTTTTTTAACCATGCTTCGGCTTCACTTTTTTCAGTTTCTAATTGTTGGGCTTTAATTTGGGCTTGTCGAATTTTTTCCTGTTCTTGTTGTTGCTGTTTTTCTAACTCCTCAATTTCGTCCTGTGCTGCAAAATCAGCCTTAACTTCTGCTAAAAGGTGATCGACTAAAGATAAAGATTTTGGTGGTTGTGGAGTCGATGATTTAGCGACATTTGGCTGTGGCTTTGGTGCTACAGGTTTTGTTTGATCATATTCAGCTTTAAGTTCATCAAGCAGCTTATCAAGAGGGTCCATTCGTTTAAGCTAGTAATTCACAGCCTAAATTTTGACTTTTGACTTTTGACTTTTGACTTCCGCGCAGCAGTGGCTAGTCCATAATGGCATTTAATAGCACTTCCGATAAACTTAAGTCTTCCATATCATCCATTGTAATTGTGTCGCAGATATCAAATTTCGCTCCAGCGCTTTGCAGATCATCATCTAAAACTTTGAGAAAGCGAGTAGCTTGTGCATCTGTACCCACTTGAATGAAAGAAATCCCTAATTCTTCATTGATATCCATCCGGCGAGAAGCTTCAATAATTACCTTCATCACCGCTTTACGATCATCTGGTTCACCGTCAGTAACTACCAAGATGATTTCACCATTGGGCTTAGTTTGACCTGTACTCTTACGTTGAAAGTAATCATCTGTGGCGTGTTTCAAAACACCCGCTAAGTCTGTAGAGCCAGAAGGGTCATTTTCTTGGAAAATTTGTGATACCTTACTGGCGGTGACATTATCATAGCGCTTGAATCTACCAGAAAATAAATATACAGTGATGCCGTCTGGATCAAATTGATCGCACTTACTCGCTAAGGCTAAGGTAGATTCTTGTGCTGATACCCATCTGGTTCTACCACCTTTTTGGTCTGGGGTCGCCATGCTACCGCTTTTGTCGATAATTAGGGTATAGTCTCGATTTTCGAGCATGATTTAACTCTCCACTGATAACTGTGCCATTTTCACTATAGCAATCTCATTTGATAGGTGAATTGATGTTTTAGTCTGAAAAGGGCGGAAAATATGCACACAGACAAGCGATCGCTAGTCTGGGTTAATCTAGGGTAAGCGATCGCTTGTCATCTACAGGCGATTATTCTTCTATATCGATCCAAATACTACCTTCTTCCACACGCACAGGGAACACTGGTAGCTGCTTCTCCTGTGAAACCTTCGCAAGTACTTTACCCACTACTGGCGGCCAAGGACACCAATCTTGCACTTCACCAGTACTTAGGTCAAAGGCACTCCGGTGTATAGGACAAACAATTGCGCCGGTTTCGGTAATTTTACCATTTTTCATCGGCATTTTTAAATGAGGACAGGTATTATCCACAGCATAAAGCTGACTGTCATGGTTCAAAAGTAAAATTTTCCGTGTACCAATTTTTACTACTTGTCTGCCTCCAGGTGCGAGTGCATCGGCTGCAAGTACTTTAGTCCAGCTCATCAGTTTTTCCTCTCTTAATGATCTGCTTTTAGTTTCCCGCAATTATGACCCATGCGATCGCCTAGATTACAGCAGTTTTCATGTATTTGAACCACATCTGTCGTAGGGGCGCAAGGACTTGCGCCCCTACCACGTGGTCTATTTACCTGAAAATACCTGTAACTTCCTAAACGTCATCTTTTGGCTGTAGGATCTGTATAGGATGTCAACTTATTCAGACTGGCCTGTTTTATGCCGAGAAAATCAACATCTTCATCCCAGTCCCCAACTACAACTACCCTGGCGCTTTCATCTATCCATATCCGGCTAGAAACTTTAGATAAACAACACCAGTGGTTATTAAAACAAATTAAGAGAAAACGGACTGAACTCCATAATTTTGTGGAACAGATGCGCTCCTTAGCCACTGATATATTTAATCGATGTAATCCTAAATTCCAAAAGCTGGTAGATATAGATAGAGAAATTCATACTCTGTTTGATGAAATCTTAACCTTGAGAAAATTGGGTAAACAGAGCCGAAAAGATATTGAAGCAATTTACTATCAACTCCAGATAGCCAGAATTATCAGTCCTAAACCCCAAAAACATCCCGAACATGAAGAGGGCGAATTAGACGAACCATTTGAAACTAATGAGTCAGAAGATGATTTTTCTAGCAACTATACAGAAGAAAACAGTCAATATAAAGAAGCTTCACCGGATCTAGACTTACCTTCTGCAAATAAGTCTGATGCTGCCAGAAAAATTCGTCAGACGTTTTTAAGTTTAGCTGAAATCTTCCACCCAGACAAGGTAAAAGATAGCGAAACTCAAATACGTCACACCGAAATCATGAAGGAAATTAACAAAGCTTACCAAGATGGGGACTTAGCTAGACTTTTAGAAATCGAACAGCAATATCAAGTAGGTAAATTGATTGATATTAATAGTGAAGATGACCTAACTCGTCAATGTCTGAGGATAGAACAGCAAAACGAAATTTTAACAACTCAATATGAGTCATTAAAACAGGAATTGCGTGCAGTCAAAAATACCCCAGAAGGGGCGATAGTTTCTGATTGTCGTAAAGCGGCAAAATCAGGAATAGATCCTATTGGTACTATGGCGGAACAAGTGGAAGCTGAAATTAAAACAATCACTGCTATTCGTGATTTTGTCAAAGACTTCCGAGAACAAAAAATTACGATTAAAGAATTTCTCTGTGGTCCGGTAAATCTGCGCCAGATGCACCAAGATAGTGATGAAGATGATATGTTTGAGCAAATGTTTGTTGAGTTAGGTGAAGTGATGTTTTTCTAAAAACAAAATTAAATTAGTTAAGTTAAGTAGTTATCGGTTGAGTGAGATACAAGAACCCCACCCCCAACCCCCTCCCCGCAAGCGAGGAGGGGGCTATGATGTACTTCATTCAAGTGCATACCGCTATAAGTAGAGCGGCATAAATAATTGAAGGTTTGTAGTGAGGACTTTAGTCCTCAAAATCATGGCTGAGAGCAATTACTACAAACAAAAAAAATATTTTTTGTGACACTTGCGTAAGTCCTAACTAATACGATACTTTACCATGCATCAAAAACAAGAAATCGCCCAGAAAAAAATATTACTGCAACCTGGAACTTTGTGGAAAAGCCTGAAAGAACAGACTAAATATGCATTAGAATGTGGAGCGCTGTTATCAATACCGACAGAATTTGAATTTGTCGAGGAAAATGGGATCCAATTCTTAGTGAGAATTTTATCTAACCTAACCCGTAAAGACACAGCCAAGCAGCAGCAAAAGAAAACAACTAATCCCTTTCTTCCCTATGAAAAAGATTTATTTGTCGCGGATATTTCTCCAACTCATGTTTGTATATTGAACAAATTCAACGTAGTTGATTATCACCTGTTGATTATTACCCGCGCCTTTGAAGAACAAGAAGAATTGCTTACCTTGGCAGATTTTGCGGCTATGTGGGCTTGTCTAGCTGAATTTGAGGGTTTGGCGTTCTACAACAGTGGTAAAATTGCTGGAGCAAGTCAGCCACATAAACATTTGCAAATGGTTCCCTTACCTCTCACACCATCAGGGGAGCAAATACCTATTCAACCGCTACTGACATCAGCACAGTTTACAGATGCTGTCACAACTATACCGGAATTGCCTTTTATCCATGCTGTAGCAAAATTAGACCCCAGTTGGAGTAATTCACCATTTAAAGCAGCTGAAGCTACATTAGAGTTATATCAGCGTTTATTGAATGCTGTGGGTTTAGAAGTCGTGGACGACAACAGACTTTCTGGGGCTTACAATCTTTTAGCTACACGAGAATGGATGATGATTATACCGCGATCGCATGAGCATTTTGATTCTATATCTGTTAACTCGTTGGGATTTGCGGGTGCATTATTGGTGCGAAACGAAGCACAAATGCAGCTGATTAAAAATCAAGGGCCAATGACTATTTTGAAAAATGTTGCTTTTCCTGTGGTTTAATCCTAAATCAAGCGTATCTTCAAAAAATTGGTGTTAGTCAAAAATTAAAAGCTCATCCAGTCTACGTCTAAAGACTGAAAAAAAATTATTTGTTTATTTAAATTACTTCTCAAGGCAGTAGTTTTATGATTTTTATTAGCATAATCTAGTTC
>PWQB01000467.1 GCA_003556955.1 Nostocaceae cyanobacterium CSSed10_463m | reverse complement strand
CCCTCAGTGATTGATTTTTCCGGCTTTGGCTGTGGGTAATATTTTTATAGACTTTAAAATTGAATAGAAATATTAAATTAAATCGGCTTCTTCAAATACCTGTCTTGTAGTTAATTCTAAACCAGGAAGGAGTGGATTCACAATCAGCAGATTATCTGTATACACTTGACTCGAACCATCAGGTAAGAAAACTCTAATACTCATTGCTTCCGGGTCTACAACCCAAACTATTGATACACCCGCAGCTAAATAATCCTTCGCCTTCTCCTCAAATTCCTTTATAGTTTGGTCAGGTGAAATAATTTCAATTACCAATTCGGGAATCGCTGGACAAGCTTCATTTCGCTTCCAACTGGCGGGTAAACGTTCGTAGGAAATATAAGTTAAATCAGGAACAGGAACCCAATCTTTACCTTGACGCTTTAAAATAACAGCCCATTCTGTACCTACTCTACCTTTGCCTTTACACCATAAACGAATCAGAACAAGTAAAGCGGCTTGTAAAGTTGAATGAAAAAATTTTGGAGACACTTTCGGGACGGCCTGACCATCAATAAACTCATAGTTTACATCGTCTTCTGGTAGGTTGAGAAATTCTTCTAGCGTCAGTTTTGTTTCAGTGTTAACCATACTTTTATTCTACACAGAGAAAAAGCGGGGAATGAAAATCATGAAAATTTATACTGTATCATCGCTTGACTGTTGCTAAATTAACAAAGACTATGAGAATTAAACCAAGCTAGATATAATCGCTCATGATATTTAATTCTACTCGTTTCCCAGATGTGAAAAATCATTGGGCTGGACTATTCATCGAAGAGTTAGCCGCACGGCGGATTTTAAATGGTTATCCTAATGGAACTTTTCGACCTGATAACTCAGTGACTCGTGCTGAATTTGCTGCTATACTGGGAGCAGTATTTACATCATCAGTAAAGCGTCAGTATGTACCTTTCGCTGATGTGCAGGCTAATCACTGGGCGATAAATGCCATTAAAAAGGCTTACGAAACAGGATTTATGATCGGCTATCCTGACGGTCGTTTTCGTCCCAATGACAGAATTTTCCGTAGTGATGTTTTAGTAGCTATGGTCAATGGTTTGGAAATGGCTGCTGCTGTTAAACCAGACTTGCTGACTGCATTACCAGAAATCTATCAAGATGCGGAAAGAATCCCTGGCTATGCTAGAACTCAAGTGGCGATCGCAACTAGAACAGAATTAATAGCTAGTTATCCCAATGTCAAATTACTTAACCCGACTATAGCCGCAACTCGTGCAGAAGTGGCAGTCATGGTTTATCAAGCTTTGGTTTATTTAGGTCAAGCCGATAAGATTAAATCAGATTATATCATAGTTCCGCCAAAAAGTGAACCCATTTCTCAAACAATTAGCCTGAATCATCGGCGAGAATTTCGGGGGGCGTGGGTGACAACAGTATGGAATAGTGATTGGCCTTCTAAAGCCGGACTTTCCACAGCACAACAACAAGCTGAATTTATCGAAATTGTCACTCGACTGCAAGCGCTGAATTTTAACGCCCTGATTTTACAGGTACGTCCAGAAGGCGATGCTTTGTATGCTTCCCAATTAGAACCGTGGAGTGCTTGGTTAACAGGAACTCAAGGCAAAGCACCAGAACCATATTATGATCCTTTAGAGTTTGCGATCGCCGAATGTCACAAACGCAATATTGAACTTCATGCTTGGTTCAACCCCTACCGCGCCAAAACTAGCATCGCAGTCAGACCCAACGCCAGACCCCATATAGCTTTGACTAATCCTGAAGTTGTTTATCAATGGGGTAATCAACTATGGATGGACCCAGGAATCAAAATCGTCCAAGACAGGGCTTACAACGTAATTATGGATGTTGTGCGCCGCTATGATATAGATGCTGTTCACCTCGATGATTATTTTTATCCCTATCCTATCCGGGGTCAGGACTTCCCCGACGCTAAAACCTATGCAGCATATAGATCCGCAGGTGGTGGACTGAGTTTAGCAGACTGGCGACGGCAAAATGTTGATCAAATGGTATTGCGCCTATTTCAAGGAATTAAAGCCACAAAGCCCCACGTTAAATTCGGCATTAGTCCCTTTGGCATTTACCGACCAGGACAACCACCAGGAATCAACGGCTTAGATGCTTATAATGTCCTCTATGCTGATGCCAAAAAATGGTTAGAACAAGGCTGGGTGGATTATATGGCCCCTCAACTTTATTGGCGCATCGACCAAACCGCACAAAGTTATCCCGTCCTGCTGAAATGGTGGACAGAAATTAATCCCCAACAGCGACATATATATGTAGGGAACAATATTAGTCAACTGGATGGCAAAGCTTGGAAAAATGACGAGATTAACAAACAAGTTACCATTACGCGTAACCTAGTTGCTAACTTGTCATTGGGTAATATCTTCTTTAGCATGAGTTCCATTAATCAAAATCGTGAAGGAATTGCTGACAGCTTCCGAAATTCCCTTTATGCAACTCCCGCCATAGTACCCAGTATGTCATGGCAGAACACAACCGCACCACCACCACCCCAAGAACTACAAGTTAACAATCGCCGCCTCAGTTGGAAACCAGGAGATGATCAACCTGTTCGTTCTTGGACACTTTATCGACAGACTGGTAACACATGGATACTACAACGCATCTTATCTGCTGGTACAACCTTCGCCACTGTCCAACAACCCGGAACTTATGCAGTTTGTGCAGTGAATAGGTTAGCAAATGAAAGTCAGGGTTTAATGATAACAGTCAGTTAGCAAAGTGCTGAGTGCTGAGTGCTGAGTGCTGAGTGCTGAGTGCTGAGTAGAAACCAAGCAGGGGCGGGTTTATTAAAATTATTACTGGTAATTGAACATATCTGTAAACCCGCCCCTACATCAAGGCTTTCAGGTTGCTATATCAGTGAACAGTGAACAGTTATCAAGGTATAAGCTGGACATGAAACCAATCAAATCTCCTGACTGATAACTGATAACTGATAACTGATAACTGTTAAAACTGGGTGTCGCCTGAACAATCAAATAAATGTAACCCTAACCGCCGGGAGAGTTCCTCACACACCTTGACTCCCCGGACACTATTTCCACGCATATCTAACAATGGCGAAAATACTCCAATGCCCATTTTGTCAGGTGCAACTGCTATAATTCCACCACAAACGCCACTTTTAGCCGGAATACCAACTGTGTACGCCCACTCACCAGAAAAGTTGTACATCCCGCAGGTGTACATGACGCTGAGAATATCTTTGACGTGACGACTATCTACCGCTTGTTCACCTGTAACCGGGTTAATACCTTTGTTAGCCAGAGTCGCCGCCATCATTGCTAAGTCTTGGCAATTGACTATCACAGCACACTGCTGAAAGTAAAGATCCAAAACTTCTTCAATATTTTGGTCAATCATGCCAAAATTGAGCATTAGGTGGGCTATGGCGCGGTTGCGATGTCCCGTACTGCGTTCAGAAGTAAAAACTGAGATATCCACCAGTGCATCCCGTCCGGTGTATTTGCGAAACATATCCAAGACCCGGTTTAAGCGTTCGGTTGCACCAGATCCCTTAATTAAACTGGTAGTAGCGATCGCACCTGCATTTACCATTGGATTATATGGTCGCTTCGATTTTTCATCGAGAATAATGGCGTTGAATGCGTCTCCTGTTGGTTCAACACCAACTCTAGTTAACACATAATCTCGTCCATGATCTTCTAAGGCCAGTCCGTAAGCAAACACCTTAGAAATCGACTGGATGGTAAATTGCTGCTGATAATCTCCGACTTGGTAAGTTTGACCATCTACAGTCACAATACAAATGCTGAATAATTCCGGATTGACTTTTGCCAGTTCTGGAATATAGTTGGCTAGTGTCCCCTCTCGTTGCGACTTGTATTTGGAATACAACTCGTTGAGTACAGCTAAAAATGGTGCTGAGACAATTTCTAAATCTTCTGAATTGACTTGGTTGGCCATAAGGCTGATAGGTTGCTTTTGAAAATCATATTGGAATCAGGGAAATACTTGCATCATTTATTACATAGATTTTCCTCTATTCATGCCAGTGAAGCTTTTTTTAATTGTCTCATCATAGATTTTAATTTGTGAGTAAAAAAAATTGGTTACCAAACTAGCTATTTTTCTTAAGTATATATATTTAGTAAAAAAGATAACTACAATACGTAATAAACCAGAGAATTCGATATATTTACGTAGGTCAATTCAAGTAAATTAACTTCTGTTGGGAGAATATTGGCTGGACTATCGAAAATAAATAAATTCTGTAAGCCTGAATACATAGTATTTATAGTGGGATATTAAACATTGACCTATTAAATACCATGCAGCCATTATCAAGATGTTTACTTAAGATATATTTAATTATTATGGAATTGATTTAATAAAGTTATATGTAACTTAAAGTACAGTTTTATATCAGAAGTCTTACAGCTAATTAAAAATTGCCAAAATATAAAAATTTCGTATTAAAAATTTTCTTAATTGGAAAAAACGTTACATAGTCAAAATCCTCATTCGAGAACGGTTCTGCCCCAAAAATGGGAAATGAAATGAAATGAAATCATATTTTTCTACGCTAAATCCCTGATCCCCAAGCTCAAAGGTTCATGTTACTGTGTTGCAGTTAATAAACAAAAAGTGAAAGCGGAACAAGTTCGAGTTATTAGGAATGTGCCATTTTGATGACACAAAATTCCACGAACTTAGAAACTGCCGTTCTATAGTCGCTTTAAAAATCGGACGCATGAATCAAAGATATTTGTGGACTATTGTCGCCCTGTTTGTGACTGCTGTGGGTACGCCCGTAGTCGGTCACGCTCAAACTACTAAGGCAAAAGAAGCTAACCCAGTTTCTCAAAAATCATCGGTTAGTGATGCCGTTAAAGTAGGAGAGTTTCAAACCTCAGCAGGGGAAATGACTTCAGATGCTGTGATTACAAACATTCATTCTCACATCATCGGAGATCGCAAGGCGGCAACCCTGTTTATCAAAAATATTCCAGTTCTCACCTTCTTGAGTTCGCAGCCAGTGGCAAATGTTGAAACCAAGGTTGGTGTAATTGGAAATAATGAGGGACAACAATCGTATACCCTAATTGCGGGTAACTCAGCTGAGTTAACCAATCTAGGGAGTTTTACAAATGCGAGCAACCAAAAGAAATCGCTTCATGATGACCCGGTTCATAGGGCTGGTTTAATTGCAGCTAGTATTAACCAAATAGTCCGCAACAATGAGGACGCTGAACAAATTACCGTCAGTTGGACAGGCGAGGGCAAATCTACCGTTGCTAATCAAACCCAGAACAAAAGCGCATCTATCCAACAACAGCCCAGAGAACGGTATACCATCAAAATTAATGACCAAGAATTGGTAGAAATCAACGAACAAACCATCCTCGCTGGTACTACCGACAATCTGGCCGAAGACGCATTGCAAGCCACAAACCGCTTGCGGAGACTAATTGGCGATGCTTCTCCCATCAATGAAATTGCTGGTAGACCAGAACTTACCACAATTTCTTGGACACCACAGGGACAGCAAATCGCCAGCAATAGAAGACTTAGTTTCCGTGGTATAGCTTCTTTTTACGGTCGTGGTTTCGCTGGCAGACCGACAGCAACCGGCGAGATATTTAATCCAGAAGCCATGACTGCTGCCCATCGCAGCTTACCCTTTGGCACACGGGTTCGGGTCACCAACACCCGCAATGGTCGTTCTGTAGTAGTGCGAATCAATGACCGTGGCCCTTTCATCCGGGGTCGAATTATCGATGTGTCTACTGGTGCTGCTCGTAACTTAGGAATGATCAACAGTGGTTTAGCACCAGTCACAATTGAAGTTCTGGGTAGATAATTCTCCAGGCCAGGACTGAGTGCTGAGTGCTGAGTGCTGAGTGCTGAGTGCTGAGTGGGTAGGGGCGGGTTCAAGAGTCAGTCTGTGGTTCCTCGAAATTCTTAGTAAACCCGCCCGTACACCGGTACAGGAGTTACTAGTAAGTTTCTTCCCCCTGCCTCTTCTCCCCTGCCCCCTGCCCCCTGCCCCCGTTCCTCTTCCCCCCTGCCCCCGTTCCTCTTCCCCCCAATCCCCAACAGGTGATTTTTTTCCTAAAATATGTTGCAATAGTGACAGGAATAATACGGTAGTCCTAAACTTCCGGTTTTTCAGCAAAGGCATCTGGTAAAATTTGTAAGGTTTCTAGTAGCTCTAAGCAATGGGATCGACTGGTGTACGGATAGCAATTGACGCAATGGGAGGGGATCATGCACCCGGTGAAATCGTTGCTGGCGCAATACGCGCAAGTGAAGAATTGGGTGTGAAAGTCTTGTTAGTTGGTGATCCCCAACAAATTGCATCTGCCTTGCCCCCAAAAACTAATTTGGAGCGGGTAGAGATCGTTCCTGCGGAGGAAGCGATCACAATGGATGAGGAGCCTTTAAATGCCGTTAGACGCAAACGTAAGGCTTCTATTAATGTGGCAATGGATTTAGTCAAGCAGCAACAGGCAGATGCCGTTTTTTCTGCGGGACACTCTGGGGCAGCAATGGCAGCAGCTTTGCTCCGCCTCGGAAGATTGCCGGGAATTGACCGCCCAGCTATTGGCACGGTTTTTCCCACAATCAAAGCTGGTAAACCAGTACTCATACTTGATGTTGGCGCAAAT
>PWQB01000491.1 GCA_003556955.1 Nostocaceae cyanobacterium CSSed10_463m | reverse complement strand
TACGGTCTGTTATTTTTACCAAGAGAATATGGTTTTGTACGGTTTTCCTCCCTTGTCTACTTTCCTTCCTTGTCCACCTTGTCTTACCATCACGAGAATGTAAAAAACCTACCCCTGTCAGGCAGGGGGCAGGGGGCAGGGTGCAGGGGGGAAGAGGCAGGGGGGAGGGAAGAAGCAGGGGGGGAGTGTGAATAACTACTTTGAATTTTGAATTTGGAGGGCAGCGACGTGACAGACTCTCATCAGCTTCTCTGCCAAATTTTAATTGTTTTATCCAAACTGCCAGAAACTAACATTTCACCGGACTCTGTAAAGGCTAGGGCTGTAACTGTATGGCTATGTCCAGTAAAAGTAGCCAGCAATTCACCTGTTTCTAGATGCCACATTTTGATAGTTTGATCAGCACTGGCACTAGCAATGATTTGTTCGTCAGGACTTAGGGCGATCGCATATACTTGATCTCTATGGCCTTTCAGGGTACGAATTAATTTCCCTGTTTCCAAGTGCCAAATTTTAATAGTTTGATCCCAACTACCACTGACGAGTAATTTACCATCTGCACTGATGGCTAGAGCAGGCACAATATGAGAATGTCCCTTGAGGGTGTATAATGGTTCTGCATCTTTGAGAAGTTTCCCCTGCTTGGGTTGTAAAGGATGCCAAACTTTGATTTTGCGATAGCAACCAACAGCCACCGTGTGACTATTTGGACTAATTACCAGGGAATGAGCAGCTGTATCATCTAAAGATAAGGCGATCGCTACCTGACGTTGCATCAAATCCCAAAACAAAATTCTTCTATCATCTCCAGCCGTTGCTAACATCTGTCCATCTGGTGTAAAAGTAACGCACCTCACTACACCTTGATGTTTGTACAGGATATCAATTAAATCCAGTGCGCCTACGTGCCACAGCTTAATTGTGGAATCTACACCACCAGTTACTAAAGTTTGGCCATCTGCACTAAAAGCTAAGGAATTTACTTCATCTAACTGTCCAGACATCACCCAAGGATACTCTGATAAAGTCTCTATTAATTCACCCTTACTTAAATCCCAAAGCTTAATTTCCCCATGACTACCACTGGCCAATATAGGCGAGTTTGTGCCATTGTGTAACCTGGAACTAAAAGCCAGACAATTAATTCCTTTAGTATGGCCTTTCAATGTTTGCCAACATTCCCAATCACCAATAAACTCCTTTTTCGGATGTTCGGGTGGCAAAGTTTGAATTGTTTCTGTTCTCGTCTTTTCCTCAACTAATATAGAGGTATTTTTTTTGCTAATTAAAGATTCTAAATACCAATTTAATCCCCCAGCATATAACAAATCATGAGGGTAAATATACAGTTTTTGTTCTGTCACTTCAACTTGGTTTGTCGGTAAAAAGCCAGCAATTACAGCCTGCTTTTGATAACCCAATTCATTGGTAAATGGATACAATAAACACAGAAAAACTAATACTTGATAATTTTTTAAATCATCTGGAGTAGCTGACCACTTAATTTTATTTTTCTTAATGCTGTTACAACTTTCTCCATCAACAGCATAAACCTGAACCCTTAACTGGGGATTATCTGCCAGCATATAAGTAAATTTACTTTCTCCGCGCAAATTTCCTTCATCATCTAACACCATATTTTCTAAAGTCCCTTGGGGCAACTTCTTCACCAACTTACCCAGACGTTTAGTGATGATTTGGGCGACAATTTGCTCTCGCACAAGATAAGCTTCAGCTTGCTGCTGGAAGTATTTTGGAAAAGGGATCACCCAATCAGGTGATTCAGGATATTCAGGTGGTCTAGGTGGCGGATTTTTGGCGATAATTTCGGCTTGTTGACGGGACAATTCCGTTATTTTGAGCAATGAATCATTTGAAAACGTTATTATCTCACTGTGACATCCTTTAACTTGACTTTCCAGCAAAGATAAATCATAAGTCTTAGGTTTCTTCACACGTTGAAGGAAGTCAATTTGTTGAGCTTTGAGTAAGCTAATCCAATCCATCTGCATTCGTTGTCATCCAACATTGTTGCATACTAAGATCAGGTATACCAAGATTATTACTCAAGGTATAACCGCTAATTAACCAGAAAAACAGGGAGCATCCCAAATGGACTAGCTGCTAACTTAGTAAATTTGCAAAATTGGGATACTCCCGAAACACAAAATCCTGTTTACCTAAACACAGTAATTAATTGGTTTCTTAAATCAAACTAAATGCCTCTATAAAAAAGTATCCATTGCTATATAGGACTCCTATTTGAATTTTGATAACTTGCGTGGCGTAAGCCATACAAAACGACCTATACCTTGATTCCCTGTTCCCTACCTCTACGAGTAAGTATGGCTCTAAGCGCAGCTATGCCGTCAGGCTTTACGCCACGATACGCGAACAGAAACCAAACCGGATTCCCATAGATATTTAATATTGATTAACTCTCAGGTTTTTGATTCTTGCTAGGTTTATTTTGCTCAGTTATTTCTATGTCTTTTATCTTTTGATTTAACTCAAAATCATCACTACTAACTATTGTTTCCAAATTTGCTAATCTTTGTTGCAACGTCTCTAGCTGCTGTGATAATAAAACTTGAGATTTTAATTTTTTTTCATCAGAGTGCCAAACAGCAATAGTACTAATAGCTGTACCCGCAATAGCAGTTAAAGGTAAAATAGGACCACTTTTAGTTACAGATGACAGTGGAATGCAAACTCCTAAAATGCCAATTGTCATTCCCCAAATGTTCCTGGTAGTAATAACTCTGCTATCTTTTTCTGGAGATATTTCTTTACTTTTTTGCTGTTTCTTGCCCATAGGTGACTCCGATCCGTTTTCCTAGATGATTGAAAGAAAATTTTTCTGGCAATGGTGCCGAGTATAATTGCTTTAATTGAAAAACCGTGATTTTTGCTACTAATATTTTAATTTCAGAAATCAAATTTATCTGTTGCCAGAATAACAAACTCACATTGTAAGTTATTCACCCCAAGATACCTGGCTTTGTTCCAGCAGCCCAGGATCTGATAAAATTCTGTAGGATTATTTACTTCAAAATTAATTAAATTAATATGTCAAGTACATCTTACATTTTTCTTGCAGGCGCGAGTCGTGGTGTTGGTCGAGAAATTGCCAAATGCTTAACCGCCCAAAATCTTCAGGTAAAAGCACTCCTGAGAAATGACTCGGCTGTTGCTGAACTAGAAGCAATAGGTGTTAAAACTGTAATGGGAGATGCTTTAAATGTCAGCGATGTAGAAGGTGCTATGCTTGGAGAGCAGCCTATTCATACAGTTATTAGTACCATTGGGGGCTTACCTTCAGAAGGTGAAAGGGCTGATTTCCTCGGTAACAAAAATCTTATTGATGCGGCAGTTAAAGCTGGAGTCCAAAGGTTTATTTTAGTTTCTTCTATTGGGACTGGTAATAGCGCTGGTGCTTTACCGCCTCAAGCTTTAGCCACTTTAGGCCCTGTGTTGGTGGAAAAGGATAAGGCGGAACAACATTTAATTGCTAGTGGACTGACTTACACCATTATTCGTCCTGGTGGTTTAAAATCGGAACCAGCAACAGGTAATGGGATTTTGACTGAAGATCCCCGGATTGTTGGTACTATTCATCGTCCAGATGTCGCCCAGTTAGTTTGTCAGTGTTTAAATTCTCAACTTTCTCATAATAAAACTTTGTCCGCAGTGGACAAAAATATGTTGGCTGGAGAACCGGAGTTTGTGGAGTTTATACTAAATTAATATAAAGAGACGTTCCGCATTAATATAAAGAGACGTTCCGCCGGAACGTCTCTACATAGAATAAAATATCAAACGCAGATGGACGCAGATTAACACAGATAAAGATGGATTAATCCAGGAATTTCAGGTTAAATTTTCCTGATTTCTCTATTCCGCAGTAAAACTTGTAAACCGTTTACTAATCTCTCTATACCTGCTTTGGCGGTATCTTTTTGCAGCGCACCATAAGCAACCCGCAGATAACATCCTGATTCTATCCCGAAGGTTGTGCCGGGAATCACTGCTACTTGATGTTCTTGAATTAACTTTTTAACTAATTCAAAGGCATTCATCTGAGTATGAACTTTGAGAAAAAAGTAAAATGCACCATTGGCAGGAGCTATGCTACATAAACCTTCTAGGGGTTTTAAAGCATCAATGACTATTTCTCGGACTTGGGCAATAGCTCCAATGTTATTCTGTAAATATTCTGCCTTGGCTTGTAATGCTCCTAACGCTGCATACTGAGAAACCACTGGCGGACAAATCAATATCGTATCTTGAATTTTTTTGACTGCGACAAACAAGTGTTGCGGAATTACCATATAGCCAATCCGCCAACTAGCAAAACCATAGGCTTTGGAAAGGCTATACAGGGAAATGGTGTACTCTCTACTACCACTAAATGAGCCGGGAGAAATGTGTTTTACGCCGTTGTAGGTAAAATATTCATAGGCTTCATCGCTAATGTGGTAAATGCCATGAGTGCCACAGATTTGATTTACCTGTTTTAATGCGGCTTCTGGATAAATAACTCCCGTGGGATTATTGGGGGATATGGTAACTATAGCTCGTGTTTTGGGGGTAATTGCTTGGGCGATCGCCTCTGGACGCAGTTGATAATTGGCATCTGTGGCTACCAATACTGCTCGACAACCAGCCATTGCGATCGCCATCTCATGATTGAAATAATAAGGCGTATTCAGGATAATTTCATCACCAGGGGAAGTAATGGCTAAAATAGCATTCATAAACGCCATATTGCTGCCCGCAGTCACCACAATGCAGTTATCTTGATTAATTACAATCCCGTTGAAGGTTTGTAACTTTGCCGCCAACGCTGCCAATAATGGGGTGATTCCCTCAACAGCTTGGTATAAATTGTTAGAAGATTCTGCTAAAAATCGGGGTAAAAGCTCAATGGCTTCGGGCGGTGGGTTGTATGAAACTACACCCTGTCCTAAAGAAATAGTGCCGGGAGAATCTTTAATTAATTCCCCAACCACAGGAATGATTGGCGACTGTACCGCCTGCATACGGGAGGTTAGGGATTCCATAAGGAAAGTGCTGAGTGCTGAGTGCTGAGTGCTGAGTGGGTAGGGGCGGGTTTAAGCAGTCAGTCTGTGGTTCGTCGAAATCCTTAGTAAACCCGCCCGAACACCAAGTGCTGAGTGCTGAATAAATTTTATCGCTAATTGGTAATTTATCCCTGCTATGAGTCTAATTTGTTGCCATACTGACTGGAGATTTTTGAGGCGATCGCTTACCTGTAATCATCATATTCACACCACGGCCAGGCGCAAGGGTAACACCTCGACGACGGGGGACTTCTGGTTGATCATCAGTCAATGCAAGTTCATAGCTTGACAGGATTTTTGCCAATACAAGCTTCAGTTCAAATACTGCCAAAGCCTCACCTACACAGCGACGCACACCACCGCCAAAGGGGATAAACTCATAAGGAGAAAATTGACGTTCTAGAAAACGTTCTGGTCTGAATTTCTTAGGTTCTGGATATAAATCTTCACGCTGGTGAGTCAAATACATCGATCCTACTAATATCGTACCAGGGTCGAGAGCATAACCCGAAATTTCCACAGGTTCTTTTACTGTTCTGGGAAATGTCAACATGGCCACGGGATGAATCCGCAAGGTTTCATTACAAACAGCCGTCAGATAAGGTAAGCGGAAAATGCTCATAGGATCTGGCGAATCACCAAGGGTATCCAGTTCTTGTAGCAGTTTTTCTTTAACTTCAGGGTGTTTTTGAATAAAATATAATCCCCAAGCCAGTGCTGTAGCTGTGGTTTCATATCCGGCAAACAACAGAGTCATCAACTCATCGCGTAACTCCTGATCTGTCATAGGATTACCAGATTCATCTTCTGCTGACATCAGCAATGAAAGGATATCAATCCGATTTTCCAAGTTCTGCTGGCGACGTTCAGCAATTTCATTGTGATTATTTCAGTGTAACTTTTAATTTTTGCTAGCTTCATCACTCCCTTGAGTCAACTTAAAAGGTTTTACCCAACCGATTTTAATTGTGGTATCGAGAGCGATCGCCCCTATAGCAAACCACAATATACTTTCCCCAGCTAGAACAAAATCCGGTAAAGATATCTGAGTACCGTCTATAAAAGTTAAGCCTCGCACTAAACCGAAAGCCATCACACCACCCGATTTGAGTTGAGGATTTTGATCTGTGCGGATGATGTAGCGATAGGTGACACCAAATAATAAGCCAGAGAAAGCTGCAATTCCTCCACTCAGTCCCCAATACCAATTAATCTCTCTTTGCAGACTTGCCAGTATCGGAAAGTACTTTGCTAACACTAGGGTATTGACTACACTGGTAATCAGGAAAGCCATACCCAGAGAAAAACCCCCAATTATCCCAGCTTTGAGAGATTCTAGCCGTTCCGCCATCAGTTGAGTATCGGACGTTGCGTTCACTTTGGATCTACATAGAATTTCTTCATCATATCCAGTATATAATGATTCTCTCTGCCCTTGTGCTTATGGGGTTAGCCCTCTTTAATCACTATCGCTAGAGAAAAATCTAAAACCCTTATTTTCAAGGCTTTTATCAATTTAGGCGTAGGTTGGGTTAAGCACAGCGCAACCCAACACCCAAAGACCTTGGCATTGTTGGGTTTCACTACGTTCTACCCAACCTACATTTATTTTTCTCTCTCTAGAGTGATAGAAAAGGGTTA
>PWQB01000091.1 GCA_003556955.1 Nostocaceae cyanobacterium CSSed10_463m | reverse complement strand
TAAAACAGCGAGGTGAGTTAACCTCTGGAATTTCGCGGGAATTTGTCAATGAATTATTAAAATCCCAGCGCTGTATTTGTGGTGCAGACTTAAGCGCAGGTACTGATAATCATGAAAATGTCCGAACTTGGCTAGATAAAGCTGGTTCTTCAGCCGTAGAAGAAACCGCTATTCGCATGGGTGTACAAGTAGATGAAATTGATAAACAAGCTGGGGCTTTTTGGGAAGAAGTTGATAGAGAACAAGCCAGAATTAAGCAGTTAAGAGAAACCATATCCCAAGTTGAAGGTGAATTAGATAACCTTCAAGACAAACTACGAAAAGACGCGAATGAAGAAATTAGCAGTTTACAAAAACGCTTAGATGAGATTTCTAGCAAAATTGATGAATTAAATCGAGAACAAGGTGCAAACCAGCAGAAAATTATTCAATTAAAAACAGAAATTGATGCTTTGGGTAAACAAATATCCAAGCAGAAACTGAATGAAGAAAGACAAATCTTAGCACAGCGACGCATTAATGCTACTCAAGATGCAATTGAACGGTTAACCGAGGTTAAAAATCGCCAAGAAAAACAATTTCGTCTGCAACTAGAAAAACGAGTCCAAGAGATATTTAACCAGCTTTCAGTCAAACCATATATTCCCAAAATCAGCGAAAAATATGAATTAACCTTAGTAGAACATACTGCGGGAATAGAAGCACCAGTTGCAGCTTCCACGGGAGAAAATCAAATTCTCAGCTTATCCTTTATTGCCAGCATCATCGATAAAGTGAGAGACTGGAGTCAAAAGCGCAAAATGATGATGCTTCCCGATAGTAGCACATTTCCTATTGTTATGGATTCCCCCTTTGGCAGCTTAGATGAAATGTCACGGCGACATATAGCCGGAACAATTCCCAAATTAGCTAATCAATTAATAGTATTAGCCAGTAAAACTCAATGGCGAGGTGAAGTAGAAGCAGAAATGGCAGAAAGAATTGGTAGAGAATATGTGCTTACCTATTATTCTTCAAAACCAGATTGTGAACAAAATTATATCCAATTAGCAGGACAAAAATACCCCTTAGTTAAGCAAAGTCCCAATGAATTTGAATATACCGAAATCATAGAAATAATTCGTAATTAACAGTTATCAGTTATCAGTTATCAGTTATCAGTTATCAGTTAAAAGAATTGATTAACATTCTTCTCCACTGTACGCTTCTCTATTCTTCTTTGCGCCTTTGCGCCTTTGCGCGAAACAATCATGAATAAATATACCCTAGCAATACTCACCATTCTTCTCACCTTATCCCACACCCGCACCCTCGCCTTTTTTGACACCCAAAACCACTGGGGAAAAGATTGTCTGCAACAATTAGGAGAACGGAAATTAATTACAGGCTACCCCGACGGGAGTTTTCGCCCCAATGCAACCGTCACCCGCGCGGAAGCAGCTGTATTAATGTTAAATGCTTTCCCCGACGCATCAATAAAGCGCCCAGCTATTACATTTAAAGATGTACCCCCCAATCATTGGGCAAATCAAGCCATTGCGAGGGCTTATCAAAAAGGATTCTTTGCTGGTTATCCAGGACAAATTTTTCAACCAAATCAAGCAATTCCCAGGGCGCAAATTATCGGTGTGCTAGCTGGGGCGAAAAATTATAATTCTGTATCTAACCCAGTACAAACATTACAACAGTACTTTGATGATGCGGCGCAAATTCCTAACTATGCCCAAAATGCGATCGCACAAGGGGCAATTAATAGTATTATTGTTAATTATCCTAACATTAAACAGCTAAAACCTCTACAAAGTGCTACCAGAGGAGAAGTTGCAGCTTTAATGTGTCGGGCGTTAAATATCTACACTATCCCCCCACAATATATTGCAGGAATAGAAGTACATCCCCAAGAGGTACGGCGTTTACCAGGACAACTAAATCTTATTCCCACTTTTAACAGTAATAGCCCCGAATTGGTGACAACTGACGGTATTTTACTATCAACTTTTCCCCCAGATGGGAAACAAGCACCAGAAGCACATTTAAATTATCGCTTTCAAGGCAGATTTGATGTCTTCGCCCATCATATCGTCAGGGCAGAAACACCAGCCCAAAGCCGCACGGTTTACCAAGGTATTATTGTCCATAATCCTGGAAATCAACCTGCAACATTGCAAGTATTACACGCTGCTAGTTATCTTACCAGAGAATCACCGTTTATCAGTTTGCCGGATATGGTAGATAATCCCCAAGGTACAGTTTACGCTGGCCCTGGTAGTCGGACAATGAATGATGTGTTGCGGGGTATCAGACAAGCTAATTTCCCGGAAAGATTGGTAATACAACCGGGTACAAGCCAAATATTAGCAAATTTAGAAATTCCTGTGCGATCGCCATCTTCTAGTGGACGCAGTACGATGATCAGATTGGAGAGCGATCGCCCGCTTTATATGGCAAAATTATCTCAGAGTAGCAGCACTCCGCCCAGTTTAGCCCAGTGGCAAAGACTTCTGGATACTGGCAGTTTAGCAGGAAAGCGCGATGCTATTCCTACGCCTCTCGATCCTCCCAGAGAACCCACAGTATTTAGTCGGGTGGCTGGTGTCTCCCAAGGGACGCAATGGCAAGCTGAAATTACAGATAATTCTAGTGTACCAGATTTGACGATACCGCAGCGAGGACAGGCGTTTTCTTATCCTTTGGCGACTATACATTTAGTTACTCTCAGCACTGGGCAAATTCAAAGTGCGCCGATGTTGAAACGCTATGTAGATACGGCTTATTATGCTCACAGTAATTATGGCATAGAATATAATCTCAGTTTGCCTTTACGTAATTCTAGCAATCAAACTCAGACTGTAACTGTATCTATTCAAACTCCTGTGAAGGATGAAGGGGGAAGTGATAGGTTACTGTTTTTACAGCCACGGGTGGAACAGGTATTTTTTCGGGGAACGGTGAGGGTGCGTTATCCGGATGATAATGGCGTGGAAAGAACCCGCTATGTGCATTTGGTACAGCGACGGGGACAAACTGGTGAACCTTTGCTGAGGTTGGAAATGCAAGGGGGAGAGAGGCGACAAGTTCAGGTGGATTTTTTGTATCCTCCTGATGCTACTCCACCGCAGGTTTTGACTGTGAGGACGGAGGGGTGAATTTCTCACGCAGAGGCGCAGAGGCGCGGAGGGAAGAGGTAGAGTTGAGATGGGTGGTTGTTTTTGAGGTGAGGTTATGATTGCGAGTCGAGAAGGACGTTATATGTCTCCCCAGGAGTATTTGGAATGGGAGGAGACGCAGGAGGTTAAGCACGAATATATCAATGGTGAAGTTTTCGCCATGACTGGGGGGACTATTCCTCATAATGATATAGCTTTCAATTTGGCTTCGGCGTTAAAAGGACACTTACGCGGGGGAGGATGTCGTGTAAATATTGCAGATGCAAAAGTAGGTGTATCGCAAAATGGTCCATTTCACTATCCAGATGTTGTTGTCAGTTGTCATCCCAGGGATAAAAAAGCTATTAAGTTTATTCAGTATCCTTGTCTGATTGTTGAGGTTCTTTCTCCTGGTACGGAAGCTTACGATAGAGGGGGTAAGTTTACGCAGTATCGTCGGATAGCAACTTTGCAAGAGTATGTGCTGATTGATGCTCAAAAAATGAGTTTGGATTGTTTTCGATTGAATGACAGGGGTTTATGGGAGTTACATCCTTACGCTGAGGGGGATGAGGTTCATTTAAGTAGTGTTGATTTTCGCTTTCCTCTATCTCTGGTTTATGAGGATGTGGAGTTGACGAACCACAGAGGCGCAGAGGACACAGAGAGGAATGGGGAATAGGCGATCGCATCTAATATTCGGTTAAAATAGTCACAATATAGATATCATTATTATGGCTGCAAATAGAATCAGGGTTGCTAAAGATAAGGCTGAGTTGGTGAAACAGTTAGTAGCATCAAAAGACACAACAGGGCCTTTTCAAACTTATGTTGAAGTAATGGTATTTGCCGCAGCTTTGGGAGTCAAGCATAAAAAACGTGTTCCTTTGGAAGTAAGTGCTAAAGATTTATCTCCATTACGACAAGATTATTTTGCTAGTAGCTTCATTTTGCTAATTAATTTGTTAGCTATCACTGAAACTAAAGACATCAAAATTATAGGAAATGATGAGTTGGCTGATGAAAAACGTATTCATATTTTTGAAGAGTATGCTAATAGCGGATTGGAAATTTTACAAAATGAACTGCGCGGAGCAGTAGATTATTCAGAGCGCCTTTTATTGATTCTCAGTTCTGAAAGATTTACTTCGGAAGAAAAAGATGAGGAGTTTGATTTACGGAAGTTTCTATCTTAAAATATTTTGATAATGTATTAATTTTAACTTTTTTCCAATAAAGCCTGATTTGTTGAATAAAAATAATTACCACTAAATCAAATATCCAGTGGTAAAATTTTTTATATCTTCCGAATAAATGTGATAATATTTACCATCCTAGTTGAATTTTTGCTGCATGAACAGCCATTTTTACAGCGCTTCCACTGGCAGTAATTTTGTAAGGTTTGGCTGGATCTTTGGGATTGGGATCTTTCCTGACAACATTATTTTCCCATAGTTGGTTTTCTCGTGACCAATCAAGATGAGAAAGTTTTGAAACCATAATTTCATCAAAACAATTGTTATCCTTATCGTAAGTACAGTAAAGTAATCTAGCCAAAATTTCCAAGCCAACACTCACACCTAATAAACAGTCTTCTTTGAATGCAGTGACTGCCTCAACTGTCAAGTCTTGAACAGAATTCTCATAAATATACTTGGTATCAGAGCATTTTGAGAAAAATTGGGTTAAACACTCTATTAATATCTCAGCTAAAGCATCGGAGTCACGATTTAAAAGTTCATCACTGGGATCGTTAGCAAAGGCGCAACTTACAGCTTTTGCTATGTAATTGCTAGTGTAGATAAATTTAGTCCCAGAACCAGGAGATGCCTTCACTAACTGGGTTTTTCCGCGAAACATGGGAACTTGCTCAACTAACTTTTGAGTAATTCCGTCACGCCCTAAAGCCCCAAATGAGACTAATAAAGATTTAGGCAAAGGAGCGCTTTGAGCCATATCTCTGAAATCTGTTTGACACTGACGAAAATCATCTTCCAAAACTAGGGTAATGGGAAAAGAATCCTTGCTAATTAAATCTCGATCATTACCTATACTCATGATTAATTCTTGGATGGCACGGGTACGATGTTGTCCATCTGTGATGTCGAGAAACACTGATAACGGAATTCTGACATAACACACACCTAAGCCCAAACGTTTAATGTCAATAATTTGAGGATTTTCAGGATCATCTGCCAAATTAGCGGTTAATGTTCCTAAAATCCACTTTTTCCCAGTTTTAGCACGATCAACAACATACTGTCTTATCTCTTCAGCGTGTCCTTTAATAACCGGGCGATTCTTTCCTGAGTGTGGATTATTATTGGTTCCATCCGAGGGTTTGGCTTTCAAAAGTGTGGGCAAAAGACTAGCAGGAACATTAATTTGTAACATAGTTCTGCCTCCCTGCTTAAACTCCAGCGCCGGATACCACTTAGAGTCATCGTAATGCTCATACATATAATCCTTGACAATATGTTTAAATGCTTCCTCTTTGGGAACCATAGGTTGAGCATTAGTGCTATTCATGCTGGTATCAAAGTTTGTCATATAGAAATCCTTGGCAAATAGTGATGGTAGAAAAGTTACTGATAGATCAATAAGGTTAGGGGAGATAAATCAGAAGTCTCCCCAAAGATGAGAGTCAGGTATGACTGGTTTGCCGGAATATTTGTCGTAATTCCTCCAAGCGAACCCATTGAGCATCTTTTTTTATTTCTATATATTCCCATCCCCCAGCAGGGCTACCGTTAACTTCTGTCGCTAATGGGCTAGGGAGATCAAATTCTTGTCCTTGAAACACAATTGTGCCTCTACTGGAAATTTCCATACTATTTATATAGTTACGAGACAATTCTTGAGCGCGATCGCGTTTGAGTCTGACTCGGATAGGCATACCCTGCTTGGTAATACCAGCGTCATACAACTGAGTTAGAGTAATGCGAGTCTTATTTGCTTCCGAATCACGCACTTGATACTCAGGTTGAAGTACCAGTGACAACTGCTTTGCGGATTTTTTAGGTTGCCTGGAATACCCTGTAAAAGATGTTTGTCGGATAGTAGACATTTTCGCCATCTGCCAGTGAAGTAGTTGTGTGCGAAGTGCAGAAGGCATTTGCGATAAATCTTCTTCAGTCAAATTAATGTTCATATTTTTTGTTTATGTAGATAAAGATATTTAGTGGCATCTAAAGAAACATTATATCCATAAACTTTAAATTTTGTATCCATATCAAAATGTTTTGTGGATATTTTCCGTATTTTTTGGTATGTTGTTTTTAACAAACTAGCTTGTTAAATTTAACTAACAAAAACACTGAAAATAAAAAAGATGCCAATGTCTAGACTTCACAGCAAACGACAAAAGTATAATTATGGATATTCCATTTGAGTATGTCTTCCCTGCAATCCGAGGAATCCAGGCAGGGCGGGAATATTACATATCTATGTGTCCTTTGCGGCTGATCCCGAAGCTCTTCTCTTTTGACGATGAGGAGATTCCGCCAGAAATGAGAGCGCAGCGAACACTGAACAAATCCCGTGTACCGGAAATTGCCCAATACATTTTGAACAATCCTCAGAACT
>PWQB01000601.1 GCA_003556955.1 Nostocaceae cyanobacterium CSSed10_463m | reverse complement strand
GCAAGCCAAAGCATTAATTACCTTCCCTGGGAAACCAGAGGCGGCCATAGCTGCCACTAATCCCGATATGCTACTCATCCAGGCCATAACTAACCCTGACGGGACATTGAGTTTGGAATTAAATCAGGAAGTCACTCAGCCACAAAGAGAAACTTCCACTCCTGACCTTCCCCAAGCTGATGATGTAGCAATTATCCTGCACACCAGTGGAACTACTAGCCGTCCGAAGCGGGTTCCCATTCGACACCGTAATCTCATCGCCTCAGCCCAGAATATCATCGGTGTTTATAACCTTACTGCTAACGACATTAATTTATGTCTGATGCCACTATTTCACATTCATGGATTAGTGGGGTGTTTACTCTCCACCTTGGCATCAGGAGGGACATTTATTTGTCCCACAGGGTTTAATGCTTTAGAATTTTGGCAACTGGTTGAGCGTTACAAACCAACTTGGTATTCTGCTGCACCGACCATACATCAAATGATATTAGCGCGAGCCAGTCGCAACGAAGATATTGTTAAATCCCATAGCTTCCGGTTTATTCGTTCTAGTAGCGCACCGCTACCGCCAGTGATTATCGAACAAATGGAAGCAGTTCTGAACGTGCCAGTGGTAGAGTCATACAGCATGACAGAAGCTGCACATCAAATGACATCCAACCCCTTACCGCCGAAAATCCGCAAACCCGGAAGCGTCGGCTATGGACATGGTGTAGAAGTGGGAATTATGGATGAAGATGGTAACTTGCTTCCTCAAGGTAGCCTGGGTGAAGTAGTAGTAAAAGGAGGTAACGTCATCAATGGTTACGAAAATAACCCCCAAGCCAACGCCACCGCCTTTGTTAACGGCTGGTTTCGGACAGGTGATCAAGGTAAACTCGACCCAGACGGCTATCTTTACCTGACTGGTAGAATCAAAGAATTAATTAACAGAGGTGGGGAAAAAATCTCGCCCTTGGAAATAGATGATTTATTGCTGCGTCATCCGGCGGTAGCCGAAGCCTTAGCTTTTGCAGTCCCTCACAAAACCCTGGGTGAAGAAATTCATGCTGCGGTTGTCCTTAAAAGTGATACCAGTGAACAGGAACTAAAATCTCACTGTTCCCAATTCTTAGCAGCATTCAAAGTACCGAAACAAATTCACATTCTCGAAGCCTTACCCCGTGGCGCAACCGGCAAACTACAACGGTTGAATATGTCTAAATTTCTTAAATTAGAAACCGACAAATAAAAAAAATCCAAAAAGCTAACTTATTGACCGATAAACTCTCTCTTGCTTCTTTCTCTGTGTTCTCTGTGCCTCTGTGGTTCGTTCCTGATCAGATTCGGCACATCTTCCTACAGAATTGGTATGAAAAATCCCTTAAAATTATGCACAGACGCGATCAAACGTGTCTCAGGAATAGGGGAATATTTTATGAAAATCTGTATTGTAGGTGCGGGTGCTATTGGTGGGTATTTAGGGGCTAAACTAGCTCTAGCAGGGGAAGAAGTCACCTTTATTGCTCGTGGACAGCATCTAGAAGCAATTCAAAACCGGGGACTAGAGGTCATAATGGCCGATGGTTCAAGTCATATCGTACATCCATCTTTAGCCACCAGTGAGCTAAATCAGGCAGGAACTCAAGATGTCGTGATCATCGCTGTAAAAGCTCAGAGTTTAGCTGCGATCGCCCCAAGTCTATCATCCCTCTACAACCCTGATACAATGGTAGTCACTGCCCAAAATGGGATTCCTTGGTGGTATTTCCAGAAGCATGGCGGTGAATATGAAGGGCAAAAAATTCACGCTGTTGATCCAGAGGGGATAATTGCTGCCAATATTGATATAGATCGGGTAATTGGTTGTGTAATTTATTCAGCCGTAGAGCTACAATCACCAGGAGTAATTCGTCACACAGAAGGCGATCGCTTCAGCCTGGGAGAAATAGACAACACCAAAACAGAACGCATCCAAAAACTAGCCCAAACCTGCAAAAAAGCAGGATTAAAAGCCCCAGTGCGGTCTAATATTAGGACAGAACTTTGGCTAAAATTATGGGGAAACTTAGCGTTTAACCCCATTAGTGCTTTAACTCGTGCCACTTTAGAGCAGATTTGCCAATACCCCTTGACTCGCAAACTGGCAGGGCAGATGATGATGGAAGCGCAAAGTATAGGAGAAAAACTCGGTATTGAATTTAATATCAGTTTAGAGCAGCGCATCAATGGTACAGAAAAAGTTGGCGCTCACAAAACTTCTATGCTCCAAGATATAGAAGCCGGTCGGAGTACAGAGGTAGAAGCCATTCTGGGAGCAGTGATTGAACTCGGCAAACTTACCCAGATTCCTACACCCTACATGGATACGGTGTATGCTAATGTCAAATTACTAGAACAAACTCTTATAAAATATTAGGTTTTTAGCGCATAAAACCCTAGTCATGGTTTATATTACCGAAAGGGTGGCACAAATAACCTACTATCTCTGCAATTAAAACCTTTACTCTAAAAGGTGAGTGAAGACCAGGTTGATATTAAAATGCTTAACTTTTGCTGAATTGCCACAGATAAAGACTAAACTAAAAAGTCTTGTGCAGCAAAACCTGTCACGTTAAAGAAATGAAGTAATCATGTCTAAGGTTCTCGTCTCCGATCCCATTGACCAAGCTGGAATTGACATTCTCACCCAAGTTGCGACTGTAGATGTCAAAACAGGTCTTAAACCAGCAGAACTGATCGAAATTATTGGTGAATATGACGCGCTAATGATTCGCTCTGGTACGCGCGTTACACAAGAAATTATTGAAGCTGGAACTCAGTTAAAAATCATCGGTCGCGCCGGTGTGGGTGTGGATAATGTCGATGTTCCCGCAGCTACCCGGCGAGGAATTGTGGTTGTCAATTCTCCTGAAGGTAACACAATTGCTGCCGCCGAACACGCCCTGGCAATGATGTTATCCTTATCTCGCCACATTCCCGATGCTAACGCTTCCGTTAAAAGCGGTGAGTGGGATCGCAAAACCTTTGTTGGCGCGGAAGTTTATAAAAAAACTCTCGGCGTTGTCGGCTTAGGTAAAATTGGTTCCCACGTGGCGACTGTAGCCAGAGCAATGGGAATGAAACTCCTAGCTTACGATCCCTTTATTTCCACAGAACGCGCCGAACAACTTGGCTGTCAGTTAGTGGAAATAGATTTACTGATGCAGCAAGCAGATTATATTACGCTGCATATCCCCAAAACACCTGAAACCACCCACCTAATTAACGCCCAAACTCTGGCGAAAATGAAACCCACCGCCAGAATTATCAACTGCGCCCGTGGTGGTATCATTGATGAAGCTGCTTTAGCTGTAGCGATTAAAGAAGGTCAAATTAAAGGTGCAGCCTTGGATGTGTTCGAGTCAGAACCACTGGGTGAATCTGATTTGCGATCGCTCGGTAAAGAAATCATTCTCACTCCCCATTTAGGAGCCTCAACAACGGAAGCACAAGTGAATGTGGCCATTGATGTGGCTGAACAAATTCGCGATGTTCTCTTAGGACTACCAGCACGTTCAGCAGTGAATATTCCCGGATTTGGCCCTGATGTGCTAGAAGAACTCAAGCCTTATATGCAACTAGCAGAAACCCTGGGGAACTTGGTGGGACAACTAGCTGGTGGACGGGTAGAATCACTGACTGTCCGACTACAAGGTGAACTCGCCAGTAACAAAAGTCAGCCTTTGGTTGTCGCCTCCCTCAAAGGACTACTTTACCAAGCCCTGCGAGAAAGGGTAAACTATGTCAATGCCAATATAGAAGCTAAAGAGCGAGGAATTAGGGTGATTGAAACTCGTGATGCCTCAGCTCGTGACTATGCCGGTTCTCTGCATCTGGAAGCTACAGGGACTTTAGGGACTCATTCTGTCACAGGCGCTTTATTAGGCGACAAAGAAATTCACCTAACTGACGTTGATGGTTTCCCCATTAATGTACCACCTAGTAAATATATGTTATTTACTTTGCACCGTGATATGCCAGGAATTATCGGCAAACTCGGTTCCCTATTAGGCAGTTTTAATGTCAACATTGCCAGTATGCAGGTAGGCCGTAAAATTGTTCGTGGTGATGCTGTAATGGCTCTGAGCATCGATGATCCTTTACCAGATGGCATTTTGGCGGAAATCGTCAAAGTACCTGGAATTAGGGACGCATACACAGTAACTTTATAAAGTGCTTCCTTCCTGAGTAAAAAGTGCTGAGTGAAGAAAACAGTTAGGAGTAATTCATAACTCTCTTCCACTCATAACTCTCTTAGACTCAGCACTCAACACTCAGCACTCAGCACTCAGCACTCAGCACTTTCTTGACTCAGCACTAAAAAATGGCAAACACTTGGTGGGAACTACAGATTTTATGTGAGCCAGCGCTAGAAGAGTCAGTCTTGTGGCGACTGGAGAATTTTAGCAGCCGTGGTACAGCCAGTGAAAGTAAAGGTAATTCCTGTCTAGTCAAAGCTTACTTACCCAGATTTCAAGCACAGTTACTCGATTTGGCGGCGCTGTCTCTGTGGCTGCGTCAAGATGCTCTTTGTGTAGGATTGTCTGTTCCGACTTTAAACTGGGAGTTAATCGATGAGGAAGATTGGGCTACTAGCTGGAAACAATACTGGAAACCTGAAAAAATAGGCGATCGCTTTTTGATTAATCCCGCATGGTTACCCTTACCAGAGACATCGGAACGGTTAGTCATTCGCCTTGATCCTGGTGTAGCTTTTGGAACTGGTAATCATGCCACAACCCAATTGTGTTTGGAATCCCTAGAAATGCGATTAAGTGAAGTACCTGGGGCTTTTGGGGGTAAAAATGGTCAACACCAACCATCGGTAATTGCAGATATTGGTTGTGGTTCTGGTATACTCTCCATAGGCGCATTGTTATTGGGTGCAGAAAAAGTCTATGCAGTAGATACTGATCCCTTGGCAGTGCAGTCAACCTTCAGCAATCGCACCCTGAACGACATTAGCCCAGATCGCCTAATATCAGCAGAAGGTAGTGTAGACATGATCATGAAAATGGTGGATCAACCAGTCGATGGTATTGTTTGCAATATTTTGGCTAATGTGATTATTCAATTGGTTCCAGAAATGAGTGCGATCGCTAAACCCAGTACTTGGGCAATTTTTAGCGGGATTTTAGTGGAACAATCTCAAAGTGTTGCTGATATTTTAGAACAAAACGGTTGGATTGTTGCTACCCTGTGGAAAAAGAAAGAATGGTGTTGCTTAAATGTACGGCGTTCTTAGGCTAGTGCCGCAAGGCGGAAGTCAAAAGTTTACCCTGAGCGTAGTCGAAGGGTCAAAAGTCAAAAGTCAAAAAGCTTAATTATATAGGCTTTTCATTGATTTGAAATAGTCTGTTTACTTACGCCGACTTGTACTAGTAATTTGAAATGTGATGAAAAATGGAGCCAGAAATAACAAATACTAATTTGAATGAACTTTCTCAAACAGAGGCACAAGATATAAATTTAGATTGTTCATTGGCAGGATATGATTACATATTACCAAACGAACTTATTGCCCAAAATCCCGTATTTCCTAGAGATAGTTCGCGTTTATTAGTGGTCAATTCTCCCACGACAGGCAAAGAATTTGCACCGCTACATTATATTTTTCGAGATTTACCAGAGCTATTACGTGCTGGTGATTTATTGATAGTTAATGATACTAAAGTTATTCCAGCCCGGCTATATGGTCGTAAACCCACTGGCGCAGAAATCGAGGTTTTACTATTAGAAGAAAGACAATATAACTGTTGGTTAGCCTTAGTTAAACCAGGAAAACGCTTCAAAATAGGATCAAAAATAATTTTTGAACCAAGGGGATTAAAAAATAGAGAGCAAAAAGATTCTCCTCTTGTAGAGACGCGATTTATCGCGTCTGAACTTGTAGACACACTCACCGCAACAGTTCTAGAAACAGATGCAGCCACAGGAGGGCGTTTATTGCGTTTTGATGTGCCTGACGGCAAACCTTTGGTAGACGTGTTAGATCAATTCGGTGAGATACCCCTACCGCCTTATATTACGGCATCCACTGCTGCTGATGAACAATATCAAACAGTTTACGCCCAACAGCCAGGAGCGATCGCCGCACCAACAGCAGGATTACACTTTACCCCAGAGTTGCTAGAAAAGTTACGCGATCGCGGCATTAATCAAGCTTTTATCACCTTACACGTTGGCATAGGCACATTTCGCCCCGTAGAAATAGAAGACGTAACTAGTCACCAGATGCATGAAGAATGGATTTCAGTTCCTCCCGCCACCGTGGAACAAATCCGCGCCACTAAAGCTGCTGGCGGTCGAATTATAGCCGTGGGAACAACAGCAGTCCGCGCCTTAGAAGGGGCAGCGAAATCAGGAGATTTAGAACCATTTTGTGGTAAAACCGACTTGTTTATCTATCCCGGTTATGAATGGCGGGTAGTAGATGGACTAATTACTAATTTTCATCTCCCACGCTCTAGTTTGTTGATGTTGGTAAGTGCTTTAATTGGTAGAAAACGTTTATTAAATATATACCAAGAAGCGATCGCCTTAAAATATCGCTTTTATTCTTTTGGTGATGCTATGCTTATTTTGCGGTGAAGAAGACGCGATCATCTGCGGTGAATAGAAGAAGACACGATAAATCGCGTCTCTACAAGTTTTTAATTATTAATTTTTAATAATGAATTTTTGCGCTCTTGGTGGGTACTCTAAACTATAGGG
>PWQB01000389.1 GCA_003556955.1 Nostocaceae cyanobacterium CSSed10_463m | reverse complement strand
TATTAATATCTTAGGTAGTGACGACCAAGGACGCGACCAATTTAGCCGTTTGTTACATGGTGGTCGCATTAGTATGTTTATTGGCATTATCGGGGTGCTGATTACCTTTCCCCTGGGTCTAATAATTGGCGGTATTTCTGGTTATTTCGGCGGTTGGACTTACAGTATAATTATGCGGTTTGCCGAAGTGCTAATGACTTTTCCCGGAATTTATCTGTTAGTGACCTTGGGCGCAGTTTTACCACCAGGTTTAACCAGTACCCAGCGCTTTTTACTAATTGTCGTCATTACCTCGGTAATTAGTTGGGCGGGATTAGCGCGGGTAATTCGGGGACAGGTACTATCGATAAAAGAGCGAGAATTTGTCCAAGCCGCCAAAGCAATGGGTGGTAAACCAATTTACATTATTATTCGTCATATTCTGCCCCAAACTGCCACCTATGTGATTATTTCGGCAACATTAGCTGTTCCTGGTTTTATTGGTGCGGAAGCTGTTTTAAGTCTCATTGGTTTGGGAATCCAACAACCTGATCCTTCTTGGGGTAATATGCTCTCCTTAGCCACCAATGCGTCTATTGTGGTGCTGCAACCTTGGTTAATTTGGCCACCTGCGGCGTTAATTATTCTCACGGTGCTGTCTTTTAACTTACTGGGAGACGGTCTCAGAGATGCTCTCGACCCCCGCAGTTTGCGAAGATAGATATAGCAAAGTGCTGTTAGCGGTAGCGGGGCGTTGAGCAGCGTGCTGAGTAAAAACTAAGTAGGGGCGGGTTTACAGATATGTTCAATTACCAATAGTAATTTTAATAAACCCGCCCTTAGAGGATGTTTGAAAAGTCTTATTGTTGTTAGTAAAACATTCTAGATCCCCCTAAATCCCCCTTAAAAAGGGGGACTTTGATTCTAATTCCCCCCTTTTCAAGGGGGGCTAGGGGGGATCTGCGAGTGCCTAAAATCACAGCCAACCACTTTTCAAACACCCTCTTACATCCAGGCTTTCAGCAATCAACAATGTCCTAACCTCTTTGGCGGTTGCTATAAGACATCGCGCACAAAAAAAATGTAGAGACGTTTCATGAAACGTCTCTACTACAAAGGTTACATATAACAAAGATAATTTTTGCTTGGGCTGTGGTTAAGGAGCCAAAGCGTTACCGCGAATCAAACTACCAAGAGTTTTGGCAGTAATTTTGAGTTGGGTGAAGGGATTAGCTGGGACAACTGTTTTATACAAATAGCTATCAAATGTCAGCTTCTGCACATCCAGGTCATCGCACATTTCCACAAAGGCTTCGCGAGTAGCGTCGGAACGGTAGAACACTGTTTGCAGAATGTCAAGCACTTTGTAAGTGAGTCCGTATTTCTTATCCCAGCGCTTCAAGTAAACCTTGAGGTCTTTTTCTGTGGGGATACTTGCACCACTGTTGGACATTTCCACAATGGTTTCGGCACACATCCGCCCAGACTTAGCTGCAAAGTAAATACCTTCACCAGAGGACTTGGTAACATAACCAGCCGCATCTCCTACCAACGCAATCCGACCGACTACACGACGGGGACGGGGATGTTCTGGAATGGGGTGAGCTTCTACTTTGATGATTTTACCGCCGGCTAACTTTTCGGAAGCACGGGCGCGGATACCTGCTTGTAACTGTTTGATGCTGGCTTTATTAACTTGCATTGTGCCAGTACCGACGGCTACGTGGTCATATTTGGGGAAAACCCAGGCGTAGAAGTCTGTGGAAACGTCATTGCCGACATACATTTCGGCTAAGTCGTTATAGTAGTCCATTTTATCCTGGGGTAAGCGAATGCGCTCTTGGAATGCGATCGCATAGTTATAATCCCCAGCATCCATTTCTTTGGCAATGCGAGAATTAGCACCATCCGCCCCAATGACTAAATCTACTTTTAGAGTTTTAGCAATCCCTTGTGCGCCACCTTCTGTATGGTCAACATAGTGGATTGTATAAGGATCGGTGTTATTTGTGGGTATATCGAGTTTATGAACAGTGGCATTAATTAAATTTGCCCCTAATTTTGCCGCTCGATCACGCAGGAAACCATCCAGCACTTCCCGGCGGCACATTCCTATATATTCGTCTTCTTTTACTATATTGATATTCACCTCACGATTGGAAGGCGAAATCATTTTCATCTTCCGCACTTGGCGGTCAATTATCTCTGGTGGTAATTCAAATTCAGCCACCATACATAGAGGAATCGCACCCCCACAAGGCTTGGCGTTATCTAGTTTACGCTCAAATAAGTAAGTCTCAATCCCAGCTTTTGCCAGCGTTTCGGCGGCGGAGGAACCAGCAGGGCCTGACCCAACAACAGCAACCCGTAGTGTCAAAGGTCTTCTCCCAATAGTCGATAAAAACGTTTAACTCAAGCATCCTATCACGGAGTTTTGCTTGATTTCTTGGTCTTCCTTGAGATTTTGACTGAAATGCAATATTCCTTAATATTTCGATACAAAAATCCAGTTTGGGGAATCAGAAATCGGGACTTTTCAATGGGAATCATAATGTATCATCTAGCATCTACCTCCTTCTATGCAAATTTCCTCATTCAACTCGTTGACGAGACAAGTGGGTATCGCTGCCATCACTGGATATCAAAAACATATTTCTCCCCATAAAGGTTTTGCTTGCGCTCATCGAGTCTTGCATGGGGGTGAATCTTGCTCCCAGTATTTTAAGCGGGTAATTGCTCAGGATGGTTTCAGGGCGGCATTAACTCAGTCTCGTGAACGATTTCAAGCCTGTAAGCAAGCTAATTACATTTTGCGCGCCCAAGCCGAAAAACCAGAACCACAAAACCCCCAATCACCGCAGAAAAACCCTAGTAGTGAAAAGCTTGGCTGTAATGACTATCTGGATGGTATTGGGTGTGGCATGGATTGTGTTGAATTTATGACTACCCCTCCTGATTGTAGTGCCGTTGATTGCAGTGGGGCTGACTGTGCTAGTCCTGATTGCAGTGTGCTTGATTGCAGTGATCTTGACTGTAGCTTTCTCGAATGTGGCAGTTGCAGCTAAAATGTCTGATTCAAATTAATCCCAAGGCTCTTAGAAATTTCCAGAACATAAATTGCCCCATTTCATCCTCACTTTTCATGGGATATGGAAAAACCAAACCGAAACCTAACCCCCTAGCCCCCTTCCCTACCAGGGAAGGGGGAAAATTCAAAGCCTCTCCCCTTGCAGGGGAGAGGTTTGGAGAGAGGTTTTCCAGATCCCGTGAAAAGTCAGATTTCATCAAACCATATTTGTTCCTTATCCCCCCTGCTCCCCTTCGACTGCGCTCAGGGCAAGCCTGCTCCCCTGCCTACCTCAGCAATGGAATATTTTTTTATTGGAACTCCCTGATCTGTGGTATATGTAAAGCACGGTAATCCTAGCAAGAAGCCGTAGATTAAGTTGTAGAGGTACAGCAGCAGTGGGCATAGTAGTTGAGAATGTATCTAAAAATTTCGGGAATTTTCAAGCCGTTGATCAGGTTAATCTCGAAATCAAGAGTGGTTCATTGGTGGCTTTATTAGGGCCATCAGGATCTGGTAAATCCACTTTGCTACGGTTAATTGCAGGCTTGGAAATGCCAGATAGCGGCAAAATTTTGCTAACTGGTAAGGATGCTACCTATCAAAGTGTCCAAGAACGAAATATTGGATTTGTGTTTCAGCACTATGCTCTGTTTAAGCATCTAAATGTCCGTCAGAATATTGGTTTTGGTTTAGAAATTCGCAAAACACCAGCCAAGAAGATTAAGGGGCGGGTAGATCAGTTATTAGAATTAGTCCAATTGAGTGGATTAGGCGATCGCTATCCATCACAACTATCTGGGGGTCAAAGACAACGGGTAGCATTAGCTAGGGCGCTGGCTGTAGAACCGAAAGTATTATTGCTAGATGAACCATTTGGCGCACTTGATGCTAAAGTCCGTAAGGATTTACGGGCATGGTTACGCCGCCTCCATGATGAAGTTCATGTTACCACTGTTTTTGTCACCCACGACCAAGAGGAGGCAATGGAAGTTTCCGATGAAGTTGTGGTGATGAATAAAGGGCGAGTAGAACAGGTGGGAACACCAGCCGAAATTTACGACAATCCAGCTACAGCATTTGTAATGAGCTTCATTGGCCCTGTAAATGTTTTATCCAATACTTCTAAGATTTTTCAGAGCAGTGGCTTTGATTCGCCAAATAGCCAAGTATTTTTACGTCCCCAAGATGTGCTGATTGAAAGACAGGCTAATGGTAGTACTGCACCAGCTACAGTGACTCGATTGATACATTTGGGTTGGGAAATTCAGATAGAATTAACTTTAGATGATGGGCAAGTAGTAGCCGCACATTTAACACGCGATCGCTTTAACGAGTTACAATTACAACCACAAGACCGGGTGTATGTCAAGCCCAAAGATGCCAAGTCTTTTCCACTGTATTATTCTATATAAAAAAATCTGCAAAAAATAAAAAATCCCTCGAATAGTTACCGAGGGATTTCGATTTTTAGTACTTTGCACATGAAATGTATCCCACTTACTTAGTGTATCTATTCTTTTAAAATTAGGTGTGCCAAAATGCCGAATTAAGTGACTGATTCAATTTATGACTGCTATTAATCATTTATGGCTACCTGTAACAACAGACTTGACTTTATTACCAAATAATGCTCACGTCTGGCGAATTAACCTGGATATACCAGAAGCACAGCGACAAAATTTACTAACAACCCTTTCAGATGACGAAGTTGCTCGTGCTAACCGATTTCATTTTCCCCAACATCGGCAGCGTTTTATCGCCGGGCGTGGTATCCTACGGAGGATATTGGGTGGCTATTTGGGTATTGAGCCGCAACAAGTACTATTTGATTATCAAGCACGTGGTAAACCAGTATTGGCAGATGCTTTAGCTAAAAGTGGCTTATGCTTTAACTTGTCTCATTCCCAAGATTTAGCTCTGTGTGCAGTCAATTATCACAGTCAAATTGGCATAGATTTAGAATATATTCGCCCCATGTCGGATCTAGAAGCCCTTGCCAAAAGGTTCTTTTTACCGAGAGAATATGATTTAGTGCGATCGCTATCTCCTGAGCAACAGCAAGAAATATTTTTCCGTTATTGGACTTGCAAAGAGGCGTATTTAAAAGCCACTGGAGAAGGACTAGCTCAGTTAGAACAAATTGAAATATTACTCAATCCCACAGAACCCGCCCAGTTAAACACATCTGAGAATTGGAGTCTTTTCGAGCTAAGGCCTGCTCAAGATTCTCTGGCTGCTGTAGTTGTGGCGGGTTCTGGTTATGATTTACAGTGTTGGCAATACTGAAGAAGTGTCAATTATCTTCTTGCATATTTCTGACAATTTTTGTGACTAGTTTTCTAGGTGTAAAATTGACACTTTTTGCCAGTATTTGGTTGATAATACCAGGAATAACAATGGTTTTGCCTTTCATTAAAGCTGCATAACCGATTTTAGCTACTGTTGCAGCATCCATCATTCTTTTACCCTTCAACAGTTTAGAATCTGCCATACCCGTGCGTTGATGAAAAGCAGACTCAGTGGAACCAGGACAAAGCACCGTCACCGTCACACCAGTACCTTCTAATTCATTGGCGATCGCCTCAGAAAAGGATAAAATATAAGCCTTAGTCGCAAAATAAACCGCCATCAACGGCCCTGGTTGAAAAGCCGCAGCCGAAGAAACGTTTAATATTTTGCCATAGCCTTGCTTGACCATATCCTTCAGGAATAGCTTAGTTAAATGGGTAAGACACACCACATTTAGTTGCAGCATTTCCAATTCAGATTTTAAATCTGTTTCGTTAAATAATCCATAAATCCCAAATCCGGCATTATTTACCAGCACATCAACATGAATGTTTGCTGTTTGCAACTCTGTAAAAATTTCTTGCGGAGATGAGGATATAGATAAATCCTTAACAATAGTTGTCACCAAATTGCCAAATTCTTCCTGAAATTTAATGGCAATTTCTTTGAGCTTTGCTCCAATTCGGTCTACTAACACCAAATTGTAATCATGAGCAGCGAAAATAGATGCTAGTTCGTAGCCAATACCACCCGCCGCCCCAGTAATAAGAGCAGTTTGTTTGTGCTGAACTTGTTTTGTTGTGTGCATTTCAGAAGATTGGTGAGCAATACTGTTCGGTCAGCCTGACATTGACTGTGGCTTTCCATGATTTACCGTTTGATAGTTTCGGTTGAAACTACTAAGCTTCTTGTTGTTTATTACCCTTTCAAATTCTTGTATGATGAGTTTTTCAAGAAATTGCAGAGTTTAGCCAGTTCTTACGCATGGTACAAATTGACAACCAATGAGATTCCTTGATATTGAAATTTAAATAACTACTTTATATTGCTGTAGTTTTTAAGATAAATATTCATGCATAATAATTATTATACATCAAGGAAAGTTTATATTTAAGTTTTAATAACTAATTTATATTGATGTATTGGCTAACCTCAGCATTTATACACAACAAAAAATATGATATTTTAACAAAATAGCCTTTACTAATCATATAAGGTATATCATAGCCCCCTCCTCGCTTGCCTATCGTGTACACACAAGTCTTATCAAGTTGCCTCATCACGTTTTGATCCCCCCTAGCCCCCCTTGAGAAGGGGGGAATTAGAATCAAAGTCCCCCTTTGTAAGGGGGATTTAGGGGGATCAGATCACTTGTGTGTACACCGTAGGCAAGCGAGGAGGGG
>PWQB01000022.1 GCA_003556955.1 Nostocaceae cyanobacterium CSSed10_463m | reverse complement strand
CTTGGTAATTAAGGTAAGGGCGGGTTAACAGATATGATTCATCATTAACGGGGATATTGGTAAACCCGCCCCTACTCACGCCAAATCCCGCCCGTTTATCCTTGGTAATTAAGTGATATCACTTAAGGCGATGAAGTATCAACTGTGCTAAGACAGGATGGCGTGCATCTCAACATTCCATGAAACAGCAAAAAAATATATTCAGCCATCTTACCGCCATAGAAAGAACTTATTTATCATTTCCGGCACAGTTTTTATTAAATCAAAACCTGCTTCAAGGAAAAATCCTAGATTTTGGTTGTGGCTTTGGCAATGATGTAAAAATCCTCAGCCAAAAAGGATTTGATATTACAGGTTATGACCCTCATTATGTTCCCGAATATCCTCAAGGTAAATTTGATACTATAATTTGCTTTTATGTTTTAAATGTTTTATTTCCTGAAGAACAAGCTAATATTTTGATGGAAGTATCGCATTTATTAAAACCAGGAGGAAAAGCTTATTATGCTGTGAGAAGGGATATTAAAAGAGAAGGATTTCGAGAACATTATGTCCACAAAAAGCCTACATATCAATGTCTAGCTAAACTTCCCTTTCATTCATTATATGCAGATGAGATGCGGGAAGTATATGAATATGTTCATTATAATCAGCAGCGCAATTCAACTAATTATTGTATATTTTGTAATCCGCATAAACATTTGAAAATATTAACCGAATCAGCCACAGCTTATGCGATGTTGGATGGTTACCCTATAAGTAAAGGACATACTTTAGTTATTCCTAAACGTCATGTCAGCAATTATTTTGATTTACCTTTTAAAGAACAGTCTGCTTGCTGGTTTATGGTGAATAAAGTCCAAGAAATACTGCAAACAGAATTTGCACCAGATGGTTTTAATGTCGGTATGAATATTAATCGAGCAGGGGGGCAGAATATTATGCACACCAGTATTCATGTCATCCCTCGTTACAAAGGTGATGCTGTTGGTAAAAGTGGTATTAGAAAAGTTATTCCTAAAGGTAAATAGCACTTATCAATAGCCCAGGCGATTGGAAATCGCGGCTACACAAGCAAAGTCCACCTGCGTGGACTAATAAGAAATTAACCCGCGCAGGCGGGTTTTGTCTGTGTAGCCGCGACTTCAGTCGCCAGGCTTCTTATTCATGCTACTTGTGACGAATTTTCTAAGGTTTTTGGTTCTGGTAGAGATTCACCATTTTCCAAAGCTGTCTCAATTAGCATTTTTAAAACTTCTTGAGCATTTTTACAAGCTTCTTCATAGGTATCTCCGTGAGTGTGACAAAACTCTCCCCATTCAGGAAGACTGACTACAAAACACTCATCTTCATTAGACCATTGAATAATAATTGTATATTTCATTCTTTTTCTTCTCCCCACCGCTTTAAAATCTTCTGAGCATACTTCCGCACTTCCTCATCTGGGTCATTTTCTGCTCTGTCGCGTAACAGTGGCAAAGTCTGGGGATGCTGAGGATATTGCTTGATAATTATCTCCAGTGCAATGCGCCGAAGGTTATCTTCCAAAGTTCTTTTACGCTCAAAAGGGTCATTGACCGCGCAGTTATAATAAATATCAAATAACTCAGGCTGCTCTCGAAAATATTTGCCTAATGCTTGGATAGCTGTACCTCGCACATTCCAATTATCATCAGTGGCGTGTTGTTGGAGGATAGTTTTGGTTTTAGGGTCATCTGGGTAATTATGAGCTAATGCTTCGATGGCTGCGCTTCGCATCTGATTATCATCATCAGAGGCGAGTTGTTCGAGGAAGATTTTGGTTTGGGTGTCATCTTTGTAATTACTGGCTAATGCTTGAATGGCTGCACGTCGCACATCCCAACGTTCATCATCAGAGGCGCGTTGTTGGAGGAAGGTTTTGGTTTGTGTGTCATTGTCCCAAGTCGTTGCAATTGCTGCAACTGCTTGAGTGTGGATTTCTTGAACTAGTTTAGTTTCTTCATCATTTTGAGAGGAATGGTAACAGTACCACAGGTCATATTTAGTTAACTTTTTTATCTGTTCAAGTAATTGATTAGCTGTAGTCGCAATTACAGAACGATTTCTCACTTCTGTAAGACATTTAGCTGCCAAAAATAGGTTGCTGAATTTTTCATTTTCACCATCTTGCTTCATTAAATATTCAAGAATCTCACCAACAAATTCTGCTTCAATCATTCCAGCAATTAACAGCAATACTTCATGCCAAGATTCATCTTGCCAGTGCTTACCAAAAACTTCATTTTTTAAATGCTTAAGGTTAATACTACGTTTCTTCTCAAACTGCCAAACAAACTCCGAGGCACAGAAATATTCTAAAAATGTCCGATGCACAAAGGCATAATAATCTGCGCCCACAAAACATAACATAAAGTTGCGAGTCCGCAGTTGATTAATCATCACCCGCGCCGCCTCTCTGGGTTTTTGAAATTCTATAGTTTTCAAATATGCAGTGAGAATTTCCTCTAAATTTTCTGCACTAATTGAGTTACCAGCTAAACCTTTTTCACTGGTTTGCATATAATGGGCAACTTGACGCAGCATTGCTTGCTTATCTTTATAATCAATGGTTTTAGGATCTAACCGCTTATCTTCCACCAAAGCGCGTTCTACGTCCCATTGATGCAGCAGTACCCGCGATGCTTGATTATAAAGTTCGGCTCTATCTCTTGGCAGTTCCTGGTTACGATTAAGAATTGCCATCATCGTCAACAGTAGGGGATTTCCTGCCAGTTCTGCAATAGATTTAGATGTTTCAATTCCTCTTTGGAGCCGTTCCCGTTTTCTAACTTTATCCGCTTCATCGCTAAAAGTTAACTCATGCCAGCGATGAATAAAATCTTGAATTTGTTTTGGTTCTAAATCTTGTAAGATAAAGTGGCGAAACTCAGCATCACGTAACTTTTGCGGTTTATAGCCAATAATACGAGAAGTTACAATTACCTGCACATTTGGATATTGATTTGTAAAACGATGGATATCGGTAATTACATCCTCTCGCTTACCAGGATCAAATACTTCATCTAAACCATCAAACATCACCAAGGCGTTACCAGAATTTAGCTGTTCATTTAGTTGAAGTTGATTTAAGTGTTCAATTGCACCGCTACATTTATGAAAAAATTCTAAAAAATTATTGCACTCTTTATCCTCCCGTCGCCGCATATAAGTGCGTAACTCAATGAGTAACGGAATTGGTGGTGATATGACATTATTTAAATGTGTTTCTGCCCAACTCAATGCAAGAAATTGCAATAATGTAGACTTACCTGAACCTGGATCGCCTAAAATTACAATATATTTATAATTTTGCTTTTTGTGAATAACATCCAAGACTGAAAGTATCGGTTGTTCTAAATAAACCCGTTTATGGCTTTCTAATTCTTCAGCTTGCAGTTCTGCTTCTATTTCGTCACTTTCTCGCAGTCGTCTAAAATGTTCTTTAGGCAGTTCGTGAACTTGTGGTAAAAATTTATCAGTCTCCCGGACATTTTGAGCGATAAACATCCGCCATAATTTGAGTTCGTTATAGGCGTAACCGCTAGTATCTAAACTATCTAACTTGAGATTTCCATAGCACTCACGAATGCCTTCTTGATAACGTTCTAAATCAAAATCTGTAGGAATACCAGCCATTTCTTGCAGACTGTCTTTAGCTGCTTCCAAATGTTGGGAATCTAAAATAGGACGTAGTTTATCCGATTCTCGAATAATTGCTTTAACTTTTTTCAAATACCGCTTACTCAGTGTTTCCCATTTAAAATCATCTGGTAAAGTAGGCAAATTCATTTGATACCAAGTATTGCCTAATGTTTTAAATTCTAAACTTTGGCAGTCCATACCGAAGGGAGAGCCTAATATCTCTTTAATAACTGGATTATGAATAAATTTCTTTAAAGGCTGAATATATTTTTTAAGTTCGGCTTCTTCTAAATCTGCATCTTCTAATTCCTGCTGCATCAGTTCGAGAAATTCTTTTAAAGCTTTACCAGCAACAATTTCAATATCTTCTTTTTTGAGTTTATCTAAAAAGCGCTTAGGAATGCTTTTTAAGTAGTCTTTAGCCCAGTCCTTAGCGATATCTTTAGCTAATTCCTCAAAAATCGGTTTAAAAATAAAGCCGACAGCCTGAGTAACACCCCAAACAGCTAACCAATCAATCATACTTGTATTTGTTGAGATTTTGACTACAAGTATATACACTAGATGGCATGATATTCCTGAATTTCAGGATGATTACAGAAATATCGGGTATTATTTGCACTTAGCCTTAAGTCTGGGGTAATCAAATCAACAGTACAAAAAGAAGCCGCCATTACCACAATCATTGAACCCCACCCCTAACCCCTCTGGTGCAAGAGAGGAACCACTGTGTACACAAAAGTATTCGCCCAGTGTATGACCACCGCCTCGGAATTAATTCCGAGTCTTATAGCGCAAGTCCTCTCAAGAGGACTCAAGGAAAAACTGAATCCAGTCTACTTTAGTAGACTTTTGCTATTAGCCATGAACTTTAGTTCTTGGCGGAATATGGAATCAGCGTCACATCAAGCTAAATCTATAGTACGGGATAGTATGCGATCGCATCTACAAATACATATAAATCTTGTAAATTTTAAGCGTATTTTTACTTAAAACTGTAATTATGAAAGTAATTAATCTTACAATTTATTTCAAGTGCCACAATTTTAAATATCCAATGTTAAAATCAGGAATACATTTATTAAAAAATCTCAACCGAGTCATTACCAATACGCTAAATTTTATTTTTATTGATAAATCAACTTAATTCATCATAAATAAAAGTATTTAGCGCAGTCATAGCCTTATAAAAAAGCAGGAGTGATATTGTGTTTAACTCAGGACAAATATTACAAGAAAGATATGAACTTCAACAACAGTTGGGTCATACTATGGCTGGTCGTCAAACCTGGCTATCAAAAGATTTAAATCATGAAAATCAGGAGTTAGTTATTCTCAAGCTGTTGGTTTTTAGTAATCAACTGAACTGGGATGACGTGAAATTATTTGAGCGAGAAGCGCAAGTATTGCAAAATCTCAATCATGAAAGAATACCCCGGTACAGAGATTACTTTTTAGTTGACCAGCAGCCAGGCTCAGGTCTGAGTTGGTGGTGTTTAGTACAAGATTATATTCCTGGTTCCACTTTACAAGAATTGTTAGCAAAAGGTAAAAAATTCAGTGAGCAAGAACTTAAACAAATTGCTACAGAAATTTTGCAGATTTTGATTTATCTCCACAAATTAAATCCTCCGGTTCTTCATCGAGATATTAAACCCAGTAACTTAATTCAGGGTGAAGATAAACAAATATATCTCGTAGATTTTGGTGCAGTACAAGACCGCATGGCTGTGACAGGATTAACCTTCACTGTAGTGGGTACTGTTGGCTATACTCCAATGGAACAATTTTGGGGACGAGCTGTACCAGCTTCTGATTTATATGGTTTAGGAGCCACTTTGATTCATTTAATTACAGGTGTAGCTCCTGGTGAATTACCTCAGAATAATTTGCGGATTCAATTTGCAGATTACACAAGTCTAAGTCCCAATTTTGTGAGTTGGATTGAAAAACTCACTGAACCAGCTTTAGAACAAAGATTCGCCACCGCTCAGGAAGCTTTAGAGTTACTTGCTCTCAAACTACTATCTAGTGATAGTCAGACATCTTTGCCAAAAAATAAGTCAGTTATACATCATTTAAGACCTTTTCTGGTGGTTACTAAAAAATCTCCAGAAGAATTAGAAATTTATCGCTACAAAGACCAAAAAAATTACAAGATTTTTATAGTCTTAATCATAATTTTGTTGTTCATTCTAGGAATAAAAGCCCTATTGGGATGGTGGGGAATCCTTGGATTATATTTATTATATTGTATAATATCTATTGGAATAACATATAGATTTAACAAACTAGGCATTCCCAAAGTTAAACAACTTGAGTTTTTTATTGATTTTTTCAAACAAGCACTGTTAAATAGAAAAGCTAATTCTATTAAAAAAGACAAATATGGTGGTTATATTCGCTTTGATGCCAAACGCAATCGATTTCTATTTCAGAATATTTGGTTTGGTCAATTTGAGTCAAGCTCTGAGTTGATTACAAATATTCGCTCTGTCTATGTATGTCAAAAGAATAGTAGTGCATCTCATGAATCTTATAATATACGGGCTAACGACTGGCAAGTAGTTATCCGTACAAATAGCGATCGCATTTGCTTAAACTGGCGTTTAAATGAGGAAGAATGTGCTTGGTTAGTTAATGAAATTCAAACCTGGCTCAATCACTCTTGAAGCACGACTATGGCAATTTTAACCACAGCTATTGTCAGGTAAATAAACCACGCAGTAGGGACGTAAGGACTTGCGTCCTTAAGAGAGACAGATGTGCTTCAAGTACATGAAAACTGCTGTAAAATATCCAATGTTAAAATCAGGAATACATTTATTACAAAATCTTAACCGAGTCCCTACCAATACGTTAAAATTTATTTTTATTGATAAATCAGCTTAATTCGTCATAAATAAAAGTATTTAGCGTCGTCATAGCCTTATATAAAAGCAGGAGTGATATTGTGTTTAACTCAGGTCAAATATTACAAGAAAGATATGAACTTCAACAACAGTTGGGTCATACTATGGCTGGTCGTCAAACCTGGCTATCAAAAGATTTAAATCATGAAAATCAGGAGTTAGTTATT
>PWQB01000171.1 GCA_003556955.1 Nostocaceae cyanobacterium CSSed10_463m | reverse complement strand
GTTAACGATATTTGCACATTGGAGATCCCCCTAAATCCCCCTTAAGAAGGGGGACTTTGAGGACTTTAGCCCCCCTTTTCAAGGGGGGTTGGGGGGATTGCCTACGGCACGCTACGCGAACGAAACCTTAACCGAAAAGTATTGTTTTAGGATGGGCATATTTCCCGCACTCATGTACTTGACTCAAATGAAATATGCTGTATGTAATTTTGTATTATGTCAATGATATTCAATTCAAAAAAGTATGAAAAAGACTTGAACAAGAGCCAAGCCTTTATATATACCAGGTGTTTACCATATCAGCTAATTTATATATAAACTTATATTATTTCATCTATCTTCAAGTTGTGGACAAATATTTTAAAATATGATAGTGCGCCTCATGTAGCAATCCTCAATAACTGATGGGAACATCACAGAATTATTGAATAATTCAGGAATATTAGCTTCTGCTTTGAAAAACAGAGAACATTACTATACTCTAGTCATATTTCATCTAAGTTTCATAAATTTATGATAAAAATCCGCTTTTTCCAAAAGAAAACCCCGGATTTGACTCCAGGGTAGATATATGTTTTTCAGGCATTAGTGAATTGAATAATAGCACGGCACACAATTTATTTACCGTACCTATTGATATATAGAAAATTTAATTGATTTATGATAGTATGGCAAAATATTTTTTTCCTTTGGATAAGAATTGAGTAAGGATATAATCAGGACTTACGTAAGCAAAATTTGTCATTGCGACCGGAACGCAGAGTATCGTACCCTGCGGGAAGGCTAACGCCAACGTCATGACATAATTACGTTAATTTTGCATAAGTCCTAATAATTAAAAAATACACAAAATAGGCTTGACTATTAGCCAAGCCCATATATACCAAGAGTTTACCATATCTTGTGATTTTAATGATCTTGAGATTAAGTTGTATCTATCTATACGTTATATCTAAAAATTTAAATCTGATAATAACTTATAGAGATTACTATAGGAATATAGCAAAAGTCAAAAGTCAAAATTGAAATGCTTGTTGTGGATGGTTTTTAGACTTTTTCTATGTCCTATTACATTATGCACATTACAATACTTAAATTTTTTCATAAATCTAACTAGATGCTTATATTTCAAAAAATAAGAGAGTATTGAGTATCAATTTTAATTGATATAGTAACTTAATTTTATCCTGAACTCAAATTAGTCTATTTAAATCCACATTATATGAGAGGGAATTTCATGTAAAATAAGGGTATAGTTCCTAATTGTTCAACAAATTACATATATGAGCATAAAAAAGGTTTAGCATTTAGCTAAACCTCCATAGAAAGCAGTTATTCGACACACCAAAATTAATGTAAACCTACCTTTTAGTATAGTCATCTCCCTAAAGGATGTATTCAAATATTTCGTACTATGATAAGGCATTTTCTGCAATAAGGTGACAGTCAATGAAACCTAGTATTGTTTTTATCTTTCAGTTCAAATGATTTTTGACCTGGTTGATAAAAGATCAGTTTATCCTCACAAAGATAATTTTGTAGACACAAATGTTCTAACTGGTAGTAACAATTAAATCAGTCAATACCAGCCTGAAAGTTGTCCATCCTTCGCCACTTTCCACTTGAATTACACCTTGGAGTTGTTCAACTAACTTCTGTACTATAGATAACCCTAGTCCTGTACCACCTTGATTCCAAATGTCCGTATTGGGGAGGCGATAAAATTTATCAAAAATTCGTGGTAATTCTGCTGGGGGAATTTCTAAGGAATTGCGAATAGTGATGATGGTTTTGGGGGGTATTTCCGAGGAGTTATGATCTACACTCAGGATAATTTCACCACCAGACGGAGTATATTTGCAGGCATTATTCAGTAATTCTGCTATGATTCGCTCTAAGCTAGTACTGTCTGAGAATAGTGATGGTAGATTTGAGGGAAGATTTAGCTGTAAAGTTTGCTGATGTTCTTGAACCCGGACTTGAAACGGCTCAATTATCCAAGGTATCCACTGTTCTAAAACCAAGACATCTGGGGTAATTAACGGACAAGCTTGAGCTTCTAAGCGCTGTAAATCTAGTAAATCATTAATAAGTGCCATTTCCCGATCGCACTCAACTGACAATATTTCTAAATAACGCTGATTTTCTTCCGAGATGATCGACATTTGTAATATTTGAATCATCACCTTCATATTGCTCAAAGGCGATCGCAATTCATGGGACAATAAATTTAGAAACTCATTTTTGAGTTGATTGATTTGTGCTAACTGCGCTACAAGCTGCTCTTGCTCCAATTGTTTTTGACGCGCCTCCATAGCCTGTTTGCGCTCAGTCATGTCTCGGAAAATTAATACAGCACCCGTAATCCGATCTTGATCATCTCTAATTGCTGCAACTCTGTCATCAATGGGAATTTCTGCACCATTTCGAGAAATCAGTATTGTTTCTCCAGGTAAACTAACTATAGTCCCCCCTTGCAATACTTTTTTTAGTGGATTTTCCACAGGTTGACGAGTTTCTGCATCGGTAATATTGAATACTTCTGATGAATTTTTCCCGTAGGCTTCTTCTTGTTTCCACCCTGTGAGACTTTCAGCAACAGGATTCATAAAAGTGACTAATTCTTCAACGTCGCTAGAAATTACTCCATCGCTCATACTATTCAGGAGTGTAGATAACCATTTTTGATGTGTTTTTAATTGTTTTTCTAATTTATGTTTAGTCAGCGCCATTTCAATATTTATTTGTAGCTCTCTTTCTTTAAAAGGTTTGAGTAAATAGCCAAAAGGTTCAGTTATTTTCGCCCGATTTAAAGTTTTATCATCAGCATAAGCAGTTAAATAAATTATGGGAATATCCAAATGTTTATGAATTTCGTGAGCTGCTTCTATACCGTCTATTTGCCCTTTCAATCTAATATCCATTAACACTAAATCTGGACAAAATTCTAAAGTCTTATTAATCGCCTCCTGTCCAGAGGATGCAATACCAGAAACTATGCAACCAAATTTTTGCAGCCGATTATGTAAATCTTTGGCAACAATAGCTTCATCTTCTACTATGACAATTTTAGTGTCTTTCATCATGTCATCAAACTTTCTTTATACTAGCGGAAAATTTATTTTAAATTCTACTCCACTATCACTATTAATCGTGATATCTCCTGAAAGCTGACTGCTTAAAGCATCTATTAGCTCCCAGCCTAGTGATGCTGTATTTTTAAAATCGAAGTTTGGTGGTAAACCAACACCGTTATCCCTAACTATCAGTAAAATTTCATGTGCTGAACTATATCGAATTTCAATGTTAATTTCACCTGATCTATCTCCGGCAAATGCGTGTTTCAAGGAATTAGAAACAAGTTCATGAATAATTAAACTACAAGGAATAGCTGTATCTAATCCCAAAAAAATCCTTTGATCAACATAAATATTTATGTCAATTAAATCTGTATTTAATTCGTAGGAAGCACATAAAGTAGAAACTAAATCTTGGACATACTCTCTTAAGTCTATCTTGGCTAAATCTGGTGATTGATACATCTTTTCATGAACTAAAGCCATTGAGGCAATGCGCTGTTGACTTTGCTGAAATATTGCCATATCTTCTGCATCTTGGATATATGCAGATTGCAAATTTAGCAGGCTAGAAATCACTTGTAAATTATTTTTAACGCGATGATAAATCTCTTTTAACAGTACTTCTTTTTCTACAAGTGATGCTTGAATCTGCTCATGATCGTGCTTGCGATCGCTAATATCTTCGACAACAGAAATAAAATACTTTGGTTCACCAGAAGATTCGCGCATTAAAGATACTGTGATATTGACCCAGACAATAGCACCATTTTTCCGAAAATAGCGTTTTTCTAGCGAATAATTTTCAATTTCACCAGCTAAAACCTGGTTAACATAATTGAGGTCAATATCAAGATCATCTGGGTGGGTAATATCTTGGAAAGTCAGAAACTGTAGTTCCTCAGATGTGTAACCAACAATATCGCAAAGTTTTTGGTTAACCAATAGCCACTGTCCATTGATACCGACATGAGCAATACCAACAGCCGCTTGATGAAATGCTGCTCGAAATTGCTGTTCACTTTCTCTTAATGCATTCTCTATGCGCTCACGTTCGGTGATTTCTATTTGTAGTGAATCGTTGATTCTTGTTAACTCTACCGTGCGCTGTTCCACTATAGTTTCTAGTTGCTCTAATAAATTGCTTAAAGCTTCCTCTGCTTGCTTGCGCTCAGTAATATCAGTATGTGAACCCACCATACGCACTACATTACCATTGTCATCCCAGAGCGCTTGACCCCGATCCAAAATCCATTTGTAAGTACCGTCTTTACATAACAAGCGATGCTCATTAGTGTAAAATGGCGTGATTCCAGAAAAATGATTTTCCACTGCTGTGATTACCATGTTGCGGTCATCTGGATGTACCCGCTTCATACATTCATTGAAATGGGGGGAAATCTCTTCTTCTTCATAACCGAGCATTTGTTTGCACCGAGTTGAAAAGAAAACCTCATTGGTTTTCACATTCCAATCCCAAATACCATCATTATTACCACGTAAAGCTAACTCCCAGCGTTGCTCACTTTCTCTTAGCACCTGTTCTGTGCGTTTGCGTTCAGTAATTTCATTTGCTAGTTGGTTGTTTACCGCCTCTAATTGGGAATGACTAGGCAGACTCAGTGCTTTAGGTATTAATGAAAACAATTCTATAGCTGTCAACACAGAAACAAAAGCCATAATAGCTTTAATTAAACCCGATAGCCAATAAGTCGGATACCAAAGCGTCCAGACATTCATGATATGGGTTGTACCGCAAGCAACAATAAATGCGCTAAACATCAAGAAGATCCCACCGAAGGGGACATCTCTTCGTTTGCGGACAAAATAAACCAGCATGACTGGAATAGAATAGTAGGCAAGAGCCGTTAAGGAATCAGCAGTAACGTGTAACCAGACTAATTCTGATTTCCAGAGATAGCAATGTCCGTGAGGAATAAACTGACTAGGAAAAAAAAATTATCTAGAAGTTCCATGAAAAAACCTATTGACGATAACATTCTCTGAAAAACTAAATGTAAACACAGCCTTTACTAGAATTGCTAGAGGATGACTATGTTCACTAAAATCTGGGTGGTTTTGCAATTGATAAGTAAATTTTCTTGTTATTAATATAACCTTTTACTTTGATGGTGTTTACAGTAATCCAGTTTTATAAATTGTTATAAACTATACGAAAATTTACAAGAGCAATTTTACTTAATGGATATACTTAAGTGGATTTTCGGACATGAATATTTTTTTTAAGCTTTAAAATTTCTGGCTAACATATTCAATAGAATTTTTCGTGGTACTAATCGAGCCAATGTACTTCTGATTTGAGTTTTAATGTCACCTATAACCAGTGTTGGTTGATGCTTTGCTAAAGCCTTTAATGATTCACGCACAACTTCCTCAGAAGAATAAGCCTTATCAGTATTTGCTGCTAAAGTTGCCGGAAAATTAGCTTCTACAAAAAAGTTTGTTTCTATTGGCCCTGGACAGGTAGCTAGGACACGCACACCATAGGGGCGATTTTCTGCCCAAAGTGCCTCACTGAAACTGAGAATAAAAGCTTTACTGGCAGCATACACAGAAAGATAGGGTATGGGTTGAAATGCCGTAATTGAGGACACGTTAATGATTCCCCCAGAATGACGTTGACGCATAAGGGGCAAAAATTTATGAGTTAAATCTACCAATGCTAAAACGTTAAGTTGGACAATTTTAATTTGTCGTTCTCTGTCACTTTGGGCAAAATCACCATAGTCACCAAAACCAGCATTATTGATTAATAAATCAATGGTTAAACCCTTAGTTTTAGTAGCATCAAACACCGCCGCAGGTGCATCAGGTTCTGTTAAATCTTTAACTATAACATCTACTTGAATATTGTATTGGTCTTGTAATTTTTTTGCTAGTTGATTCAGTTTTTCTGCGGAACGAGAAACTAACACCAGGTTTGTCTGACTTGCGGCTAATTCCTCAGCAAAAGCTTTACCTATCCCGCTAGATGCACCAGTTATTAAAGCAGTTCGCATTCTCGATATTTAAGAAATTATTATCAATATTATAAGTTTTTAAAATGATTTCTACAACTTTTAACAGACTTAGGATTTACGCCACAGGCATATTATTTGAAGTTTGTAGTCAGGACTTTAGTCCTCAAAATCAGGGCTGAGAGCAATTACTACAAGCAAAAACATAAAGGATAGTCCGCCTTGCATCTAGGAACTGACGGCATGAAAATTAATATTTGCTTTTCTGTGAAATATATGTTATCTTAGATTTTCGTGTGGTTAAGGACGTATAGCTCAGTTGGTTAGAGCGCTACGTTGACATCGTAGAGGTTCCTCGGTTCGAGTCCGAGTACGTCCATTTAAATCAGTGAACAGTGACTAATTATTTGTCATCAGCGCCTATTCCATATCCCGCCAGAGAATAAATTCTCTGTCTTATAGCAGAAGTCCGTTGAAACGGACTATAAGATTTATACAGCTTTTTGTAGGTGGCGGTGATTTTTACTAGAATCGCGGGAGATGGGAAGTATGATATTTTTAATCCTGCCATAAATTGTGCGATCGCCAAAAGCATAGGCGGAACACAGACGTTTGAAAAGCCGTGTAGCGTCTTTTAGAGACAATTGCCTTTGAGTCAGTTTCAACTGACTTTTGCTATGAGACAGAGAATTTATTCTCTGGCGGGATATGGAAACT
>PWQB01000222.1 GCA_003556955.1 Nostocaceae cyanobacterium CSSed10_463m | reverse complement strand
GATCCCCCTAAATCCCCCTTAAAAAGGGGGACTTTGATTCTAGTTCCCCCCTTTTTAAGGGGGGCTAGGGGGGATCAATTAGTGCTTAACATCACAGCAAATTACTTTTCAAACATCCTCTTAGTTACAAAAGTTCAACAGTTGTCATCAATTTATTACAGCGAGTGTCCATAGACTTTGCACAGAGTCAGATTAAGAATATATTGATTGAGTATCCACCAGTGATGTACCACCGTTTTATGAGAGAACACTAGATGCTGAATTTAGTTTCAGCTAGCTGGGAAAGTGTTAGCACTCAACCAGTTAAGCAAAATAGGATTATTGCTGCCATTGACATGGGAACTAATTCTCTGCACATGGTAGTTGTAAAGATTGACCCGAAGTTACCTTCTTTTCGGATTATTGCCAAAGAAAAAGAAACTGTCAGATTGGGTAATCGTGAGATCGCCACTGGGAAACTGAAACCAGAAATCATTGAAAAAGCGATTATCGCCCTCAGACGTTTTCAAGAAGTTGCTAAAACAGCCAAAGCTGAAACTATCATAGCTGTAGCAACCAGCGCCGTGCGAGAAGCCCCTAATGGTCGAGATTTTCTGCACAGAGTCGAAGAAGAATTAGGTTTAAGCGTTGACTTAATTTCTGGTCAAGAAGAAGCCCGACGCATCTATTTAGGTGTACTGTCGGGGATGGAATTTGACAACAAACCCCATATCGTAGTTGATATTGGCGGTGGTTCCACCGAATTAATTTTGGGCGATAGTCAAGAAGCCCGCAGTCTCACCAGTACAAAAGTTGGCGCGGTGAGACTCACCAGTGAATTTATTAGCACTGACCCCATTAGCGATGCTGAGTTTCAGTACCTGCAAGCCTATACAAGGGGGATGCTAGAACGTTCTGTTGAAGATGTCCTAGCTAATATCCAGTTGGGGGAATCTCCGCGTTTGGTGGGAACCTCCGGTACGATTGAAACCTTGGCAATGATTCATGCACGGGAAAATTTAGATACTGTTCCCTCATCTTTGAATGGTTACCAGTTCAGCCTGAAAGATTTGCAGAATTGGGTATATCGCCTGCGGAAAATGACTAATTCGGAGATTGCTAATATACCCGGTATGCCAGATAAGCGCTCAGAAGTGATATTAGCTGGTGCTGTAATCTTACAGGAAGCTATGAGTTTGTTAGGTGTGGATTCAGTGACAGTGTGCGGACGCGCCCTCCGGGAAGGTGTAATTGTGGACTGGATGTTAGCCCACGGTTTGATTGAAGATCGACTGCGCTATCAAGGTTCAGTGCGTGAACGCAGTGTGCTGAAACAGGCTGATAAGTATCATATTAATTTAGAACATAGCGATCGCGTGGCCTTATTTGCCTTGAGTTTATTTGATCAAACCCAAGGGAAATTACATAACTGGGGAGTCAATGAGCGACAAATGTTATGGGCTGCGGCTATCTTACATAATTGTGGGCATTACATCAGCCATTCGTCTCACCATAAGCATACCTACTATTTAGTTCGCAATAGTGAATTACTCGGCTACACTGAAACCGAGATTGAAATCATTGCTAATTTAGCCCGTTATCACCGCAAATCACAGCCAAAGAAAAAACACGAAAATTACCGCAATTTACTGAGTAAAGAGCATCGACAAATAGTCAGCCAATTGAGTGCGCTGTTGCGGTTAGCAGTTGCATTAGATAGGCGACAAATTGGGGCGATAAATTGCATAAAGTGTGAATACAATCCTGAGCGGCAGGAATTACAAATGTTGATTTTTCCCTCTGAATCTAATGATGATTGTGCTTTAGAACTTTGGAGTTTAGATTATAAAAAACCAGTGTTTGAAGATGAATTTAAAGTGAAATTGTTAGCTAATTTGAAACAGTCTCCTTTTGCCAAAATATAGGTGATAAAAGATGTTTTGGTGCGTTACACTATGTTAACGCACCTCCTAAGCCATTTTTAGGGGCGAAAGTTTTTTGGTGTGGTGATATTAACGGGAATAACTATGTTACTTTTAATAGTCCTTCCACTCACACCAGTTCTATTACCCCCATTACCATTATTCCTAATTTCGTGACGAACTTCTTGATGCTGTCTCACCCGCCCATTATTACCAGTATTTACTTGTACTGCTGTAGAAGAACTGGTATTTCCTCTACAGGATTTGGGACTGATCATTTCTACATTAGAAGTTTGTGTGGCTGGTGTGTCAGATATATTCAGTTGCACACCAACATGGGACATAACACACTGTGCTACTGCGGGTTTAGTAGTAACAGCAGTCACGATTAAACACATCCCCAAAGATAAGAAACCAAGATATAAATCTTTATGTTTCATCTAAATTACCCCATTTTCTGACTTTAATAACAAGACACGTAAACTTGACTAGTTTGAGTGCTATGTCTACTATTTCTGCGAACTTGTGTGGTTTCTTGTTTAACAACACTACCTGATTCTTTACAGGTATTTCTCCAGAAAATGTTGAAACGATTAAGTGGACGATTTCTATTTATGTAGCTTCTTCTGGAAGGAACAGTTAGCTCTGTATTTTCAGTCTCTACACGCATATTTCCGTGGGAATCTTGATGAATCCTCACAGATCCTGCTTGCATATCTATTTCACTTGCTTGGGTAACAACAGGTAGAAATAAACTCAAAAAAATTAGCAGTGATAAAAATTTGTCCATAAGTATGGGAGACCCCAAATTAAAGAAAAAGTGTAGGGTAAAGTTATGTTGTGCATATAAACTTTACCCTAATAATTTAGCAGCAGATCAATTTAACTCCTGGAAAGCTGCCAATTATTAATGTCTATTAAATATGCCTCTATGAGAATTACGTCCTTGGTGTCTTTGATCAATTTGTTGGTTGGTTTGGGAAGCGTTGTTTATACACTTATTATCAAAACCAACAGTATCACAGCGCTGGTTTATAGCTTGACCGCTAGCGGAACTACCACCATATCTTGAATTTGTGCGAACATTTTGATGAATTTGTGTTGCCCGATTCACACTCGTATTGCCATCGCCAGTAGTAATATTCTCCTGGTTGATAATTTGAGCATTATCAACATGATGTCGCCCCGCATGAGCAGGACTAGAAGCAAATGCGATCGCACTTACAGTGAATAGACCAATGATAAATTTATTCATGGAAAACTCCACAGTTTTGAATGGTTAATCTACCCACTAGCTCTGATTAGCTTTAAGCGTTTGGGTGCGCTAGTTTCGGATCTCAAGTACTAATCACAATAAAAATATTTTGAGTAATTATCTGCTTAATAAGCACAAGGCTTACTCACCTTTTTGTCAAATCATATACATTGTGGGAATATTTAATCATCTTTCTGGAAATATCATCTATCTGAGGAACCATAATTTTAATGCTAATGATTATGAATAATCTGAGTCGAGCATTTTTTCTCGTTCACCAATATTCTTGGCGAACACAAAAGTACATAATTCGGTAAAATTGGGTAAAGCAATTTTGGCATTTGTTAAACAAAGGCATCAGTAAACCCATGCAACTGAAACTCAGTGCATCTAAATTTCCCTTAGCTTCATTACTGTTAATCGCGCCGTTTTTTCTGTGGGGAACGGCAATGGTGGCAATGAAAGGAGTCATACCCCACACTACACCTTTATTTATGGCAGGTATGCGATTGCTACCAGCTGGGGTGTTAATTTTGATCGCCGCCGTATTCATGGATAAACCCCAGCCCAAAGGTTGGTTAGCATGGCTGTGGATTATTTTATTTGCCTTAATCGATGGGGCTTTATTCCAAGGCTTTTTGGCAGAGGGATTAGTCAGAACTAGTGCGGGTTTAGGGTCTGTGATGATTGACTCCCAACCTTTGGCGGTGGCTTTGTTGTCCTTGTGGCTATTTCAAGAACACATTGGTTTGTGGGGATGGCTAGGATTAGGACTAGGAGTGATCGGTATTAGTTTAATTGGCTTACCCGATGAGTTGATTGTTCAGTTTTTTGATACCAACGTCAATGCGACTCTAGGCAATTGGCAAGATTTGTTTGCTAGTGGTGAATGGTTAATGTTGTTAGCCGCCCTCTCAATGGCTGTGGGAACAGTGATGATTCGGTTTGTGTGTAAATATTCTGATCCGGTAACCGCTACAGGATGGCACATGATTTTGGGGGGATTGCCGTTATGGGGGATTTCATCTGTAGTAGAATCTCAACAGTGGCAAAATATTGCCATACCTGAATGGATTGCTTTGGCTTATGCTACTGTTTTTGGCAGTGCGATCGCCTATGGATTATTTTTCTACTTTGCTTCTACAGGTAGTCTCACCAGTCTCAGTTCTCTGACCTTTCTCACTCCCGTTTTTGCCCTGCTATTTGGTAATATCTTCCTCTCGGAAGTTCTCAGTCCTTTGCAGTGGGTGGGAGTCGGAATGACCTTAATCAGTATCTATCTGATTAACCAGCGTGATCAGTTGGCAGCACGGAATAATCAAGGGACTGTTAAAGAAGATACCACACAGCAATCACCAGTTTTAGAAGCCTCAGTTCATAAATAAATAAGTCAATCTTCTGTGATGTTTGTTACTTTAATACTTTAAAAGTTAACATTTAGGCATCTTGACGTTATTGCGGCAGCGATAACTTCAACATCACTTTTAGCTTGAAAGTATCAATATGAGGCGATGTTATTCCTCAATTCTCATTCTTACCTGTTTGACTTGCTTGGGTATTTACCCACATCGCGCAAGTACAGCCGCACATAACCTGATATCCCTAGATACTGCACAAACAAGTTCGACAACACCCGTCACCCAGACAGTTGTCGAACTTGGTAGTCGTGGGACGTATGTTCAGGTCATGCAAATTCAATTAAAGGATTTAGGATTTTATGATGGTGTGATAGATGGAATATATGGTAGAAATACGCAAAATTCGGTAATTGAGTTTCAGAAATCCCAAAATTTAGCCAACACCGATGGTATTGCTGACCTGGAAACTAGACGTAGTTTGCAAACAGCTTGGACAGAAGTAAATCCCTTTGCTGTTACCGCTCCTTGTACTTCTACCACAGCCCCAGAAACTGAACAACCACAATCCAGCCCACGAGGGTTCATTTGGTGGACATTATTGGGTGTGGGCATTCTCGGAAGTATTGGCGCGCTTTTGTTCCTGCTGAAATGGTTTCATCAGATCAAAAATCAGCCAGAAGCGACAACTACGGAAACTACAGAAGTTAAAGCTTTGAGTCCTGGTAAAGAAACCTTGGTAAATCAGCCGCTACCAGAGTTACAAAATTTACCAGCACCCCAGGAAGATCAAGTATCTGTCATCAGTTCACAAACAGCGTCAGCTTTAAATAGTACAAATACACTACCACAAGCGGAAATAACTCCGCGCCTCAGTAAAGTCAGTATTGTTGATGAAATGATTCATAACTTACGGGGTAGCGATCGCATCAAGCGGCGCAAGGCTATTTGGGATTTGGGTCAGCAAGGTGACTCACGAGCAATTCAGCCACTGGTAGACTTGATGATGATTGATTCTGATTCTCAACAACGGAGTTTAATTTTAGCCGCTTTGGCAGAAATTAACGCTCGCGCCCTGACACCCCTAAACCGTGCTTTGGCAATTTCATTACAAGATGAAAGTCCACAAGTAAGGCAAAATGCTATCCGTGACCTGACTCGTGTTTATGACATGATCATTCAAATGAGCCAGATATTAGTTCACGCAGTGGAAGACCCAGATAATGATGTCAAAGCTACGGCAAAATATGCTCTCACTCAGATGAATAAAATTAGAACCATACCCAATCAACAGAGTTTACCCCAAGATAATCAGCAACAGCTTTGAGAAAATAAATTATAAATATTGCAATTGAATTTGGATAACTGTATTGGGGCCTGCTAACACAAAGGCAGCATCCTTGAATGCAGGCGGACTGGTACGAACTGCTGGGTTTCGAGAAAAACCAAAGCCTTCAGTCGGCATACCAAGGTTATTACGATTCAGAATTTGGTCTTTATTCTGATCATGAATCACTGCTACAGCATAACTACCAGCTTGTAAGTTATTAAAAGTCATTGTTAAGGAAGTATCGTCAATCTCGGTACACTGCCTTTTCAAGACGCGATCGCTATTGCTAGGAAATCCTTGACTATTAGCAAATATACTTACACAAACCTGTCCTTGTGTATTCCTCAAGCCATCAATTTCCACGGTGAGGTTACCCCGAAAACTAGCGCTAGCACTGGATACACCAGTGAAATTTCCCATGACTGCAAGTAGCAGCAAACTAAGTCTCAATTTTTTAACCATAGGTTTTGACTCAAATAAAAAATCAAGTGAATTTTACGGAAACTATAGCAAAGTGCTGAGTAGAAACCAAGTAGGGGCGGGTTTACAGATATCCTCAATTACTAATAATAATTTTAATAAACCCGCCCCTAGATCAAGGCTTTCAGCAATCAACAATGTCCTAATCTCCTTGGTGGTTGCTATAAGTACAGTTTGGCATTAATTGCAGAATTGTGACCTTTTTTTTGCATTAAAATTTTTGAATTTTGAATTGATTTGACTCTCCCCCGTGATCTTATTCTTTAACAACTGGTATTTTAATAATAAACTTAGTGCCTTGTCCCAAATTAGATACACATTGTAGTTGTCCGCCATGTTTTTCCACCACAATTTGATAACTAATAGATAGTCCCAAGCCAGTGCCTTTACCCACGGATTTAGTAGTAAAAAATGGATCAAATAATCGGTCTTTGACTTTTTCGGCTATACCCATACCAT
>PWQB01000093.1 GCA_003556955.1 Nostocaceae cyanobacterium CSSed10_463m | reverse complement strand
TTGACCATTGAATGGCGCAGCACGCGATCGCCCAAATAATAACCGCGTACTAACTCTTCTAACACTGTACCTTCTGGATGTTCATCCGTAGGTTCGCGCATAACCGCTTCATGAAGATTAGGATCAAATTCTGCCCCTTCTGGACGCATTGGGGATACGCCTATGCGTTTGAGGCATTCCACTAGTTGTTTATAAACCCCTTGATAACTTTTGTGAATTGTCATCTCGCCGTCACTTTGGGGCTTGAGGTGCGCTCGCGCCCGTTCAAAATTATCGACTACGGGTAGCAATTCCAAAATAGTATTCCGTTTGACTTGCAAATCCAGCTCTTCTTTTTCTTTGCTGGTGCGTTTACGGTAATTTTCAAAATCAGCCGCAATCCTCATATATTGAGTACTGCGTTCTTCTAATTGGACTTTGAGAGACTCAATTTGTTGAGTCAATTCTGCCAAAGCAGCCGTATCTACTTCAGATGTCTCAGTGGCAGCGACACCATCTTCTGGTGTAACTGTTGCATCATCCGATACATTATTTGGAATAGTTCCTGACTCTGTAACCTCGCTGCCAGAGTCGTTGGAGTTAGTTTGGGCTGGGAAATCACTCTTCATTGATTGCTTTACCTCTGTTGGTTCACCCAATTGCTGGCTTGTATTGTTTACCTGTTTATTTTCATCCATCATTGTCTACTCGTCTCAGATTATTTTTATGGCACTAAGTCACCACAGCTGACAACTGAGGCTAATGGTTTTGCCGACATTTTCCTGAGAAGTGATGCCACCGTCCCTTTATTGTGACAAATGGTGTACAAGTTAGCGTAGACACTTTGGGGACGGTATCCCGAACGAGTAGGTTAACATCACAAATCAGCCTTTTGGAAGAGTGGTGCTGGAAATTTCAGCTTTTCCTCTTCTTTAGCCCACAAAAAAAGCACTAGTAAAAACTTTAAACTAAATTTACTCAGTGTAAATGAAAATTATTTCCCCCAGCCAGGGAATACTGTAGATAGAGGTTTTCCCTACTCATCTATGGCTAACTATGACTTACTCGTCACCACAACGGCGCAGTACCGCTCTAACTACAAGAACAGAGTTTTCTCCCTTCGGCAACAAGCTAGTACAGTCTGGCTATGTGAATACCGAACAGATGAGGCTGGCGCTGATTGAAAGCCGCAAGACTCGCAGACCCTTGACAGAAGTCTTGGAATCTATCACCGGACAACAATTATCGCCTGAGTTCCTCAGACAATATAAAAAGCAACAGCTCTTTGAGCTGAAAATACTGTACGGTGTTGAGTTTCTTGATCCGGAAGTTAACGACATTGGTAATACCAATGTGGGCAACCTGATTGAAAGCCTGATTCCGACTGACATCTGTCGTCGCCATCAGTTAGTGCCATTATCCAAAAATGAAGACCAAAACCCGCCTTGTGTGTTGGTCGCAATGGTCGATCCAGATAATTTAGAAGCGTGCGACGACCTGAACCGGATTTTGCGCCCCCAAGGTTTGGCATTACAGCGCATGGTAATCACCCAAGAAGATTACCAACAGCTAATTAACCAATATTTGGATGATTTAGCTGTGCGACAAAAGCACCTGGAGAAAGAAAAGTTTACAGATATTAATCAAGATTTAGAAAATCTGAGTAATCTCGACCTAAACGATACTCCAGAAGAAATGGAGGCTGATTTAGGGGCAGCAATGAAGGGTGCAGAAGATGCCCCCGTCATCAACCTTGTCAATAGAATCTTAGCCAAAGCTTTACACGAAGGGGTTTCTGATATTCACATTGAACCACAGGAGGAAAACTTACGGATTCGGTTTCGTAAAGATGGGGTATTGAATCAAGCTTTCGACCCCCTACCGAAAAAAATTGTCCCTGCGGTCACGGCTCGATTTAAAATTATCTCTAGTCTGGACATTGCAGAGCGACGTTTACCGCAAGATGGTCGTATCCGCCGACTTTTTGAGGGACGTAAGGTAGATTTCCGTGTGAATACTCTGCCGAGTCGCTACGGCGAAAAAATAGTCCTGCGGATTTTGGATAACTCTTCCACCCAATTGGGATTGAATAAGTTAATTACTGATCCGGAAACTTTACAAATAGTTCAGGATATGGTAAGCCGTCCTTTTGGGTTGATTTTGGTGACTGGGCCGACTGGTTCTGGTAAAACTACATCGCTGTATTCGGCGTTAGCAGAAAAGAACTCACCAGGCATCAATATTAGTACAGTAGAAGACCCCATTGAGTACAGCTTGCCAGGGATTACTCAAGTACAAGTAATTCGAGAAAAAGGCTTAGATTTTGCTACGGCTTTGCGGGCATTCTTGCGCCAAGATCCGGATGTCTTACTAGTGGGTGAAACACGGGACAAAGAAACTGCCAAAACTGCAATTGAGGCTGCCTTAACTGGTCACTTAGTATTAACTACCTTACACACTAATGATGCTCCAGGTGCGATCGCACGTCTGGGAGAAATGGGTATTGAGCCTTTTATGGTTTCCAGTTCCCTGATTGGTGTGTTAGCACAACGTTTGGTGCGGCGAGTCTGTTCGGAATGTCGTATTCCCTATACTCCTACCACAGAAGAACTAGCTCGCTATGGTCTAACAGCTTCCCAAGATGTCAACGTCACTTTTTACAAAGCTAACACTTTGACATTAGAAGAAATTACCGCAGCCAAAGCGAATAATCAGCAGGTTTGTTCCAAGTGCAACGGCTCTGGCTATAAAGGACGTTGTGGCGTTTATGAGGTGATGCGAGTTACTGAAAATCTGCAAACCCTGATTAATGAAGAAGCCCCCACCGAACGCATCAAAGAAGTAGCAGTGGAAGAGGGTATGAAAACCTTACTAGCTTACAGTCTGGATTTGGTACGCCAAGGTGCTACAACTCTGGAAGAAGTAGAACGGGTAACCTTTACTGACACGGGATTAGAAGCGGAGTTAAAGGCCAAACGCAAGAGCGGTCTTACCTGTCGGACTTGCCATGCTCAGTTACAACCGGAATGGCTAGATTGTCCATACTGTATGACACCTCGTTTTCAAGATTAGGTATTAGTCATTGGTTATGAGTTCTTGCTTTTGTAACCATAGTCACCTAGGTTAGGACAGTATTGATTGCTTAGAGCCATGAAGAAACCACTGGATTTTGTACAGACGCGCTCATCGCGTCTCTACCTATTACCCGGCTCCACTTTCAGCGCAACTCACAGATTAAACCAATAAAAAAGGAAATAGAACTATGGAAATGATGATTGAAGACTTAATGGAACAGATGATTGAAATGGGTGGCTCGGATATGCATTTATCCGCAGGTTTACCTCCTTACTTTCGCATTAGCGGCAAACTCACTCCAATAGGTGACGAAGTATTGAGTGCAGACCAGTGTCAACGGCTGATTTTTAGTATGCTCAATAATACTCAGCGTAAAACCTTAGAACAAACTTGGGAGTTGGATTGTTCCTATGGTGTGAAAGGGTTAGCTCGTTTTCGGGTGAATGTTTATAAAGAACGTGGTACTTATGCTGCTTGTTTACGAGCGCTCAGTTCCAAAATTCCTAACTTTGAAAAATTAGGTCTGCCAGATGTAGTACGGGAAATGTCAGATAAACCCAGAGGATTAATTCTGGTGACAGGTCCCACAGGTTCAGGCAAGACAACCACCCTAGCGGCAATGATTGACTTAATTAACCGCACTAAAGCAGAGCATATTCTCACGGTGGAAGATCCGATTGAATTTGTTTATGAACCAATTAAAAGCCTAGTCCACCAAAGACAACTAAACGAAGATACCAAGAGTTTTTCTAATGCTTTGAGAGCCGCTTTACGGGAAGATCCAGATATTATTCTGGTGGGGGAAATGCGTGATTTGGAAACGATTTCTTTGGCTATTTCGGCAGCAGAAACAGGACACTTGGTATTTGGAACGCTACACACCAGTTCAGCTGCACAGACTGTTGACCGGATTATTGATGTGTTTCCCCATGAGAAACAAACTCAGGTGAGGGTGCAGTTATCTAACTCTTTAGTAGCTATATTTAGCCAAACTTTAGTACCCAAGAAAAACCCTAAACCTGGTGAATTTGGCCGGGTAATGGCTCAAGAAATTCTTGTGGTGACTCCGGCTATTTCTAACTTGATTCGAGAAGGCAAAACCGCACAAATTTACTCGACCATCCAAACTGGCGGTAAATTGGGAATGCAAACTTTAGAGAAGGTTTTAGCTGATTTGTACAAAGCTGGAACCATTTCTTTTGAAGCAGCAATGTCTAAAACTTCCAAACCAGATGAAGTTCAACGTCTGATTGGTACTTCTGCACCAGCTGCAAATACAAGGCCTGGTGCTGGTAACGCTGCAAGAGTGCGTTAAAGTTTTACACTTTCAATTATCAAATTTTGGATTTCTTAATCTATGCCAACTTATGTCGCCAGTATTCGGGATTCTCAAGGACAATCCCGAAAGGAAAAAATTGTTGCCGAATCCTTGTCACAAGCCCGCACTACTCTGAGAGAGCAGGGTTTTGTTGTCCAAGATTTAAAGCAGTCTCAGAGTCTTGCTAGCTTTGATTTGAATAAAATTACATTGGCAATGACTAATGTGACGGTTAAAGATAAAGCGGTCTTTTCCCGTCAATTTGCAGCTTTGGTGAATGCAGGTGTAGCGATTGTCAGAAGTTTAGGGGTGCTGTCTGAACAGTGCAGCAATCCTAAATTAAAACTAGCACTGATTGAAATCAGTAATGATGTGCAAAGTGGGATGAATCTTTCCGATTCCATGCGTAAACATCCCGCTTGCTTTGATGGTTTGTATGTCAGTATGGTTCAAGCCGGCGAAGTGGGCGGTGTTTTGGATGAAGTGCTGAATCGTTTGGCTAAGTTGTTAGAGGATGTGGCTCGATTACAAAACCAAATTAAATCAGCATTGTCTTATCCAGTGGTTGTGGGTTTTTTAGCAACTGCTATCTTTATTGGGATGACTGTTTTTTTGATTCCCATTTTTGCGAATATTTTTACAGATTTGGGGACAGAATTACCTGCACTCACTCAATTTTTGATGATGTGTAGTGAGGTATTGCGAAGTTGGCGGGCTTTAGTTGTTGTTGGTGTTTTTATTGCATTAACTATTGCATATAAGCAATACTACAAAACACCTGTTGGACGGATCACCATTGACCGCCTTTCTTTGAAAATGCCTTTGTTTGGTGACTTAATCCAAAAGTCATCTGTTGCACGTTTTAGTCGGACTTTTGGCGCTCTGACTCGTTCAGGTGTGCCAATTCTCACTTGTTTGGAAATTGTTCGGGATACATCAGGAAACCAAGTGGTTGCTAATGCTATAGATGCAGCCCGTATAGATATTCAACAGGGGGGAATGATCAGCTTGGCTTTGCAAAAGGATCAAGTGTTTCCAGCTATGGCAATTCAGATGATTAGCATTGGTGAAGAAACTGGGGAATTAGATGCGATGTTGATGAAAGTTGCTGATTTCTATGAAGATGAAGTAGAACAGGCTGTTAAAGCACTCACCAGTGTTTTGGAACCATTGATGATTGTGGTTTTAGGGGGTATGGTCGGTACAATCTTGCTGGCGATGTATTTGCCGATGTTTGCAGTGTTTGATAACCTGGGTTAAGTGATCAAAGTTGATGATAAAAGAGTTAGGAGTCAAAACTGTTTATTCCTAACTCTACATAATTTGGTATTTTGCTGAACATCCCAAAATAATTATCTTAATTACGAATTACGAATTACGAATTACGAATTAAAAATTACGAATTAATCAATTAATTATGCCTGTCAAAAAATCTCACTATGAAGCCAGTTTGGCAGAGTATAGCAATAATTTAGCGGCGATCGCCTTACTCAAGCAACACCGTCCATATTTAGAAATGATTCCGAGTCTGCGCCGTCCAGATGACAGTATTATTACTATACCTTTGCCGATTGTGCGCTTCCGTGGCAATGCTACAACGGATACACAAATAACTTGTTTACCCTGTGACATAGCAATTATTATGTGTGATCCAGAGTGGAAAATCAAAACAGGAGTAGAAATATTACTTTTTATTCATCGTCCCCATGAAGACTTTTCTGATTTATTAGGTCGTTGGCGAAAAACTCAAGTTTTGCTGGATACAGACTATGAGTGGTTAATGCCTGTGCGTCACAGTCATATTTTGAGTGACGGAGCAAATACTGTCTATCCGCTTTTTGTGGTTTTCACGGAAACTTCAGAACGCATCCAGAGGGGTCTTGTAGGGGCAGAACTGCCATTTATTATGCAAACACCCTCTCTTTTAATAGAAGAGGAAATTGAGCAGGGTTTAGAGGCTAACCGCTAATGGCTCTACGCAGAAGAGAAGTAGGTTGGGTTAAGCACAGCGCAACCCAACAAAGCAACGAAAATGTTGGGTTTCCTTCCGTCAACCCAACCTACATTTAAAGCTAATTTTGGGTTTTAATAGGGGCTTATTTCACAAATTGGGGCATAATTTCCGCAGCAGTGAAGATGCCATAAATACCGCGCTGGTGTAATTGTCTACCAGCTTTGAGATAGCCAAAGGCAGGGCCGCAAACATTGGCTGCCATGCTGGTTTCATCTCCTAATGTAAAGGTATGGGTAGAAATTTTACCTTCAAAGGTGCGTCCTGTGACTTTAACGTTGGTGCTGAGGGGTTTTTTGGCATTGCGTGTATCTACCACTCCACCAACTGTAACGCGATCGCGCGCACAAATGCCGGCAAATTCTAACATCACATCATCAGCGTGTTCCATATTTTCTAAAGTCAGCACGCCATTAGT
>PWQB01000318.1 GCA_003556955.1 Nostocaceae cyanobacterium CSSed10_463m | reverse complement strand
TAGCTTATGGATAGTCGCAGAGATTTTTTTATTTGTTTTACTGGGTGCAACTATTCAACTGCAAGTATTAGGCAATATTCTCTTACCTGGTTTGGCAATTCTAGCAATTGGCTTACTTATCGGTCGGATGCTGGGCTGGTATCTTTCCACACTGGGCAGTAATTGGAATTGGCGAGAAAGACTGTTTTTATTACCAGGAAACTCACCCAAAGCCACAGTACAAGCAGCTATTGGCGCGATTCCCCTGGCTCAAGGGATTGCGGGAGGTGAGATAATTTTAGCGATCGCAGCTTTATCAATTTTAGTTACAGCACCTTTAGGAGCTTGGGCAACTATGACCTTTGCACCTAAATTATTAGAAAGGGGAGAAGTTGATCCCACAAAAGTGACAGTTACCACTCGTACCCTCTTACTAGCAGCCGTTGATACATCAGGTTTAGCGACAGCAGTTTTAACCAAAGTTGCAGATTTAGCACGACGCAGTAATGGTGAAGTTATAGTTTTGCATATAGTGAATCTGCCCAATCAGCCAGAAATTCAACAACTAGAGTCAGAAGCTCAAAAATTATTATCAGATATCAGATATAAATTTGTCACTGTCACAGGTACAGTTCCAGAGGAAATTATTCGCATTGCCCAAGAGCATAACGCTACAGCAATTATTATGGGAAAACGGGGTTATCAGCCTTTGCAAAAAGTCATAATTGGCTCCGTATCGCAAGCAGTTTTAGAAACTAGCCCTATCCCTGTAATTTTGGTAGAAAATTGTGATACCAATTATCAGCAAAGTTAATTTGATATACAGGTTTTGCTGTTGGTTAGTTTGAGATTTTTCTTATTAACTACAATTTATTACTTGACTATCGGACAAGATGGTCCGATAATATGCTTATAAAAGGGAGTGAGTTTATTAGAAAAGTAAAAAAGTTAGCAAAGGAGCGTGGTATTGAAGCCTACGTTGACAAAAAACGTCGTAAGGAAAGCCACGTAACATTGTATTTTGGAGATTGTTTTACCATAGTTCGTAACCCGAAAGATGAATTAAAAACTGGTACTTTCAAAGCCATGTTAAATCAACTGGGAATTGAAGAACATGAACTTTAATACTGGGATTATTATGACTCGATTTGTATATCCAGCCCTGTTGACTGCTGATGAAAAAGATGGTGGCTTTGTGGTGACATTTCGTGATTTACCAGAAGCTATTACTCAAGGAGATTCTCTAGAACAAGCACTAAATGAAGCTGCTGATTGCTTAGAAGAATCTATCGCTGTGCGTATTGATGATAAGTTAGAAATTCCCCAGCCATCACAACCCAAGAATGGGGAGCATTTAGTAGCAGTACCAGCGCAGACAGCATTAAAAGCTGCGCTATATTTAGCAATGTCTGAAAAGGGTATGAGCAAAGTTGAGCTTGCATCTATTCTTAATATCCATGGAAAGGAAGTTAGACGTATTCTAAGTCCCCATCACGCCACAAAATTATCTACAATGGAACGGACTCTAGCGGTACTCGGACAACGAGTTGAATTACAAATTAGTGCAAAATAGAATCTGTATAACGAGGATTCTAGAGAGTTATTGCGTAAGTACTGATAAAATATCGACATATAAAGCATTTTAGTTAACTCAGCAAAATGAGAAAGCCTAATAACTATTATGATAAGATTGCTCATATCTATGAGCAAACCCGTTGGTTAACAGAATCCGTAGCTGAGGAAGTTGCAGATTTTATTCTGGAATTAGTAAACGCAACGCCTGAGACATCTTTTTTAGAACCTGGTGTGGGTACTGGGGTGAATGTTTGCCCTTTCGTCAAACGTGGTTAAACCGCGTCTACCTTGAAAACCGTAGTTTTTTGTAATGAGGTTAAAGTTTAGAACTCAAGCTACAACCGAATAATATACTCTGCTCAAAAACTCCAGGTTTCAACATGGACGGGGTTTATATGGCACATTTCCCCGGTTACTCATATCATAAGTTTAAGTATAAATCTATAGCTTAAGCTTGTGTAATGAAAAGCCCAATTTTAGCCACAGCCGTATTTTTAACTACCATTAGTCTGACCACAACTGCCCAAGCAGCCAACTTTGAACACGTCAGACAGTTATTAGCTACCAAGCAATGTCAAAACTGTAATCTAACTAATGCCGGTTTAGTCATGGCTGACTTATCAGGCGCAGATTTAAGCGGTGCTAATTTGACAAATGCTAACCTCAGCCGTGCCAATTTAAGCGGCGCTGATTTAAGAGGCGCAAACTTAAGCGGTGCTGGTTTATTTGGCGCTAACCTCAGCCAAGCTAAACTCAGTGGCGCAAATCTAGTGGGTGCTGATTTGAGAAACACTTTTTTAGCCAATACAGAATTTAATGGTGCTTACCTGGATGGTGTTAACTTTCAAGGTGCAGTTGGTATACCCATGCAAATTGCTACACCAGAGGAATTCTATGCTTTAGGGGTAGCAGAAGCACAAAAAGGTAATCAAAGGCAAGCAATCAATTATTTTGATCAAGCGATCGCATCTCAGCCAGAATACGCAGGTGCTTACCTAGCCCGTGGTGTCGCTCGTTACCAAATATTTGATAGAGCAGGCGCATTTCAAGATGCCCAAATTGCCGAAAAAATGTTTAAAGCCCAAGAAAACGAGACCGGAATCCAAACAGCAGAAGCCTTCATCAAAGAACTACAAACACCCTACTCAGCGAAAGTCAGTCCTGGTAAACCCAGCTTTTTTGACTTTTTGGGTAGTCTCGGCTCAGTTTTACTGCAATTTTTACCCTTTTAGCTGAAAGCAGAAAGCATGGGGAAGTTTTTTGTAGGGGCGGGTTAACAAATATCATGGAACATCAACCAGCATATAAATCAACACGCCCTCACCATTAAATGACGAATGACAAATGACCAATGACTCTATCATCTCAATTGTGGGCAGCAAATGAAGACTTAGCAGAAGCTTGTTTGCGTCATCCTTTCGTCCAAGGCATAGCCGATGGTACATTGGAACCAGCCAAATTTGCTGACTATGTTGGACAAGATGCTTTTTTCTTAGAAGCCTTTGCCCGTGCATACAGTATTGCGGCGGCGAAAGCCCCAGACTGGGAAGGTTTTACAACATTTCACACCTTAGCTGATGGAGTTTTGGCAGAACTGCAACTACATGAAAGCTATGCTACCCAATGGGGCGTTAATTTGCGTCTAGTGGAACCGGGAACAGCTACCCGTAGGTATACAGATTTTTTACTAGCCACAGCTTGGAGTCAGGATGTTGGTGTCATAGCTGCGGCCATGTCTCCCTGTATGCGTCTTTATGGCTTTTTAGGAGAACAGTTAGCCCGTGATGGCATTCCTCAGCATAAATATACGGCTTGGATTGAAACTTACAGCAGTGAGGATTTTCACCCTTTAACAGAAAAATTGGCAAATTTAGTCGAAAAATATGCTGTTCCTAGTCCCTTAATTAATTCCACTTACCGTTACGCCATGTTTTGTGAACTAGATTTTTTTCAAGCTGTTTGGGAAAAATAACTTTGGAAACTTGCTTAAATATGCCATACACCCATGAGAAAATCAGTTAATACAATTGCCATACAAGCGATGATGGCACGGAAGGAAAAAAGATGTCAGAAAATTTAAGAAGCCGAGCTATTACCCAAGGAGTGCAGCGATCGCCTAATAGAGCTATGCTGCGAGCAGTTGGTTTTACAGATGAAGATTTCAACAAAGCCATTGTCGGCATTTCTAATAGCTACAGTACAATTACCCCCTGCAATATGGGGATCAACAAATTGGCGCAACGGGCAGAAACTGGTATAAAAAATGCCGGGGCAATGCCCCAAATGTTTGGTACAATTACCATTAGCGATGGAATTTCTATGGGAACCGAGGGAATGAAATATTCTCTCGTATCACGGGAAGTTATTGCTGATTCCATTGAAACCGCCTGTACTGGTCAAAGTATGGATGGCGTGCTGGCTATTGGTGGCTGTGATAAAAATATGCCCGGCGCAATGTTAGCGATGGCGCGTATGAATATTCCTGCCATTTTTGTTTACGGTGGTACAATTAAACCCGGTCACTACGATGGTAAAGATTTAACCGTTGTTAGTTCCTTTGAAGCAGTCGGTGAATATAGCGCCGGCAAAATTGACAGTGATGAACTGTTAGCAGTGGAACGTGAAGCTTGTCCTGGTGCTGGTTCCTGCGGTGGGATGTTTACAGCCAATACCATGTCTTCCGCTTTTGAAGCAATGGGCATGAGCTTACCTTATTCTTCTACAATGGCAGCCGAAGACGCAGAAAAAGCCGACAGTACCGAAAAATCGGCCGTCGTTTTAGTGGAAGCTATTCGGAAACAAATCTTACCTCGTGACATTATCACCCGGAAATCCATAGAAAACGCCATTTCCGTGATTATGGCTGTGGGTGGTTCGACAAATTCAGTATTACACTTTTTAGCGATCGCTCGTGCCGCAGGTGTAGAACTTAGCATAGACGACTTTGAAACCATTCGTGGGCGTGTCCCAGTTATCTGTGATTTAAAACCCAGTGGTAGATATGTGGCCACAGACCTACACAAAGCCGGTGGAATACCCCAAGTCATGAAAATGTTACTGGTACATGATTTACTCCACGGTGACTGCTTAACTATTAGTGGTCAAACAGTAGCAGAAGTCTTAGCAGATATCCCTGCCGAACCACGCAGCGACCAAGATGTAATTCGTCCTTGGAATAACCCCATGTATGCTCAAGGACACTTAGCTATCCTTAAAGGTAATCTAGCAACAGAAGGGGCGGTAGCCAAAATTACCGGAGTTAAAAAGCCGAGTATTACTGGACCTGCACGGGTATTTGAGTCTGAGGAATCCTGTTTAGATGCGATTTTGGCAGGCAAAATTAAAGCAGGTGATGTCATCGTCATTCGTTACGAAGGCCCCAAAGGCGGCCCTGGAATGCGCGAAATGTTAGCTCCCACCTCCGCCATTATTGGTGCTGGATTAGGTGATGCCGTAGGTTTAATTACCGATGGACGCTTTTCCGGCGGTACTTACGGCATGGTAGTTGGTCACGTAGCTCCAGAAGCAGCAGTTGGTGGTGCGATCGCACTTGTAGAAGAAGGTGATAGCATTACAATTGATGCTTCCCAACGTCTATTGCAAATCAACGTCTCCGATGAAGAACTAGCCCGCAGACGTGCCAACTGGAAACCCATGCCACCACGTTATACCAAAGGCATATTAGCTAAATATGCTAAGTTAGTATCCTCCAGCAGTGTAGGTGCAGTCACCGACTTAGACTTATTTAATGATTAGCCATTAGTTATTCATAGATGAGCGGTATCTTTAGAGACTCCGACTCATCTCCTCAATCCATGCCCACATACAGCACTTTTCCAGTCAATGAACTATACAACTTAATATGATAAATTTTGTGGGGGAGGGCAAAGATACCCGCCTTTGTGGACTGGACTAGACAGGTAAACGCAATATTAATCCATGAAAAATACTCAACATCCTCCCGGAACTTTTGGCTTACCTGTAATAGGGGAAACATTTGCCTTTGTGGGTGACCCCTATAATTTTGTCAAAACTCGCTATCGTCAACATGGGACTGTATTTAAAACTCATATTTTAGGTAGACCAACTGTAGTCATGGTCGGCCCAGAGGCAATTGAGTTTCTTTTATCCAGCCATATAGAATATTTTTCTTGGCGTGAGGGATGGCCTCAGAATTTCAAAACCTTATTAGGTAAATCACTTTTCGTCCAAGATGGAGAAGAACACCGCAGAAATCGCCGCCTGATAATGCCAGCCCTACATGGTCCCGCCTTGGCTGATTATGTAGCCACAATGAAAGAAATTACAAATAATTATCTGCAACAATGGCAAAATAAACAAGAATTTATTTGGTTTGAAGAATTTAAAAAACTCACATTTGATATTGCTAGTCAATTATTATTAGGTGTTAATTCTGTTGCGGAAAACAGTCGCTTGAGTCCGTTATTTACACAACTGACAAATGGTTTATTTGCCATTAACCCGCTAGTTTTACCATTTACTACACTAGGAAAAGCGATAGCAGCACGCGATCAAATTTTAGAACATTTAGCAGAAGTTGTTAAAGAACGCCAGGAACATCCTAGAAAAGACGCTATTAGTTTGTTAGTTCAAGCCAAAGATGAAGATGGTAATAGTTTAAGCCAAACAGAACTGATAGCACAAGCGGTGCTATTACTCTTTGCCGGACATGAAACCACAACCTCAATGCTAACTTGGTTATGTGTAGAATTAGCCCGACATCCAGAAATATTGCAACGCGCGCGCGAAGAACAATTACAACTTGTCAATCAAGGAGATTTAAACTTAGAACAATTGGGAAAAATGCCTTATTTAGAACAGATTTTGTCGGAAGTTGAAAGACTTCATCCCCCAGTTAGCGGTGGATTTCGTGGTGTTGTCAAAGATTTTGAATTTAATGGGTTTCACATTCCCGCAGGCTGGCAAGTGCTGTATTCCATACTTATGACTCACCGTCTAGAGGAAATTTATTCTCACCCAGAAACTTTTGACCCAGATCGTTTCAGTCCTCAACGTCAAGAACACAAAAAATATCCTTATAGTTTAATTGGTTTTGGCGGTGGTCCACGGGTTTGTATTGGCATCGCCTTTGCCAAAATGGAAATGAAAATAGTTGCTGCTCATCTTCTCCGCAGCTATCATTGGCAAATACTGCCTAATCAAAGTTTAGAACCAGTTATGATTCCCAGCAATCATCCGAAAGATGGTTTACGAGTTCGCTTCAGTCAATTGTGAGATGTATTATGGCTTCTC
>PWQB01000550.1 GCA_003556955.1 Nostocaceae cyanobacterium CSSed10_463m | reverse complement strand
TGGCTGCTTTCCCTGGCAACGATCGCTCACAGTGCTACTCCCACATCAGAAATTGGTACAGTTGACGTAGTACCTGCACAGCATCAGTTAGGGAAACAGCTATATCTAGATAACTGCTCTACTTGTCACATAGCTGTCCCCCCAGAAGTGTTACCTTCCCAAACCTGGAGAAATCTTTTACAAGACTCACAGCACTACGGCGTACAACTTACACCTTTAATTGATCCTCCCCGGATGCTGGTTTGGAGGTATCTTTCTACTTTTTCTCGTACACAGCGACAAGACGAACCCATACCTTATCGAGTCAACTCTTCACGTTATTTTAAGGCGTTACATCCCCAAGTCGATTTACCCCGTCCTGTTGAACTCAGCAGTTGTGTGAGTTGCCATCCCAGCGCGAGGGATTTTAATTTTCGCCGCCTAACTGCGGAATGGGAAGAAGCAGGAAGGGAAGAGGCAGGGGTGCAGGGTGCAGGGAGCAGGGGGGAATTACCAATGACCAGACGGTATGACTCAGTTGAGGGCAAAATGATACTATTAGATTAGTTACAAATTTAATGTTAGCCAGGTGTTTAGAGAAGTAGTCCTTGCACGTTGATGAACTCGCCCACCGTTTGCCAAAGGCATCCAAAAAAACAAGAGTGCAAGATACCTTATGGTATTACCTCGGTTGGTACTCCAGCCATAGTCCGTGAAAACCAAACGGCACAAAGACAATTTATCGCCTGTGGGAGACGGGCGACTGCCTGTGGACGCTGTGTAAGACCATCATCGGGTTTAGTCCCGAACTTGTTCCCAACGTGGCAACGGCGGATGATACGGGAAACTCCGTAGACGAATAAGACCGTCCTTGTGCTAGCTGAACTTTGGAAGCCCCAACTTCAGCCAAAGGCAAGTTGGGGTACTTCACTCAATGATTGGATCTACTTTTTGTGGTTTTTGAGTTAATTTTGACTTTCTACCCATCTACAAGCTAAATGCCTCGACTGGGTTAAATTCTTATAATCAATACAAAAACTTTATTCACCGTACCCCTCGATTTAGTTCCATAATCTGCCATGCTAAAACTTTTGTTGGGCGATCCCAACGCTCGTAAGCTTAAAAAATACCAACCTTACATTAGTGAAATTAACCTCTTAGAGGAAGACATTGCAGCCCTTTCCGATGAGGAGTTAAAAGGCAAAACCGGAGAATTTAAAGAGCGACTTGCCAAGGGCGAAACCCTGGATGATATTCTCCCAGAAGCCTTTGCTGTGGTCAGAGAAGCTGGACGGCGAGTCTTGGGATTGCGACATTTTGATGTCCAGATGTTGGGCGGTGTGATCCTACACTCTGGACAAATTGCGGAAATGAAAACCGGGGAAGGTAAAACTCTGGTGGCTACTTTGCCAAGTTATTTAAATGCTCTGAGTGGTAAAGGTGTTCACGTAATTACAGTTAACGATTACCTGGCTCGTCGGGATGCTGAATGGATGGGACAGGTGCATCGGTTTCTGGGATTGAGTGTGGGACTAATTCAGTCGAGCATGATTCCCAGTGAACGCCAGAAAAACTATGCGTGCGATATCACTTATGTCACCAACAGTGAGATCGGTTTTGACTACCTGCGGGACAATATGGCCACATCGATGGCTGATGTGGTACAACGCCCGTTTAATTATTGTGTAATTGATGAAGTAGACTCGATTTTAGTTGATGAGGCGCGGACACCGCTAATTATTTCTGGGCAGGTAGAAAGACCTACTGAAAAATATTTACGCGCTGCTGAGATTGCTTTCAGACTGCAAAAGGATGAGCATTACGAGGTCGATGAAAAAGCTCGGAATGTGCTGTTAACTGATGAAGGTTTCGCGGAATCAGAAAATCTTTTGGGAGTTACAGATTTATTTGACCCGGAAGATCCTTGGGCGCATTTCATGTTCAATGCTATTAAAGCCAAGGAACTTTTCCTCAAGGACAAGCACTACATCGTTGGTAATAAGGAAGTAGTAATTGTTGATGAATTTACTGGACGGGTGTTACCTGGAAGGCGTTGGAGTGATGGTCTGCACCAAGCAATTGAAGCGAAAGAACACGTAGATATTCAACCAGAAACTCAAACTCTGGCAACAATTACTTATCAAAATTTATTCTTGCTTTATCCCAAGTTAGGTGGGATGACAGGAACAGCAAAAACTGAAGAACCAGAATTTGAAAAAATCTACAAATTAGAAGTTACTGTAATTCCCACCAATAGAGTCAGGAAACGCCAAGACTTGCCGGATATGGTGTTTAAAACCGAGCCTGGTAAATGGCGGGCGATCGCCGGGGAATGTGCCGAAATGCACGAACTGGGCAGACCAGTCTTAGTAGGAACAACTAGTGTAGAAAAATCAGAATATCTCAGTCAGCTGCTCAAGCAGATGGAGATTCCCCATGAACTGCTCAACGCTCGACCAGAAAACGTGGAACGGGAAGCCGAAATTGTCGCCCAAGCCGGACGTAGAGGAGCCGTAACCATTGCTACTAACATGGCTGGTCGGGGTACAGATATCATCCTGGGTGGTAACTCCGAATACATGGCACGTCTGAAGCTGCGGGAATACTTTATGCCGCGAATTGTCATGCCAGAAGATGAAGATGTTTTTGGTGTTCAAAAAGCTTCTGGCTTGCCCACAGGACACGGTGGTGGTCAAGGTTTTGTTCCTGGGAAGAAAGTTAAAACTTGGCGAGCTTCACCAGAAATTTTCCCCACTGAATTGACAAAAGAAACTGAACAGTTATTAAAAGATGCTGTAGAAGTGGCTGTGCGGGAGTATGGTGAACGTAGTTTACCGGAACTGGAAGCTGAAGATAAGGTAGCTGTAGCAGCAGAAAAAGCTCCCATTGATGACCCTGTAATTCTGCGGTTACGAGAAGCGTACAACCGTGTGAAAGAAGAATACGAACAATTCACTGAAACTGAACACAATGAGGTAATTAAGTTAGGTGGTTTGCACGTTATTGGTACAGAACGCCACGAATCACGGCGGATTGATAACCAATTGCGGGGACGGGCGGGACGACAAGGAGACCCCGGTTCGACAAGATTCTTCCTCAGTTTAGAAGATAACTTACTGCGGATTTTTGGAGGCGATCGCGTCGCTGGATTAATGAATGCTTTCCAAGTAGAGGAAGATATGCCCATTGAATCCGGGATGCTGACTCGTAGTTTGGAAGGCGCACAGAAAAAAGTTGAAACCTATTACTACGATATCCGTAAACAGGTATTTGAGTACGACGAGGTAATGAATAACCAACGTCGCGCTATTTATGATGAACGTCGTAGAGTTCTAGAAGGTCAAGACTTAAAAGAACAGGTGATCAAGTACGCTGAAAAAACGATGGATGAAATCGTTGATTTCTACATCAATCCAGACTTACCCTCCGAAGAGTGGGAGTTAGAAAAGTTGGTGGAGAAAGTCAAGGAATTTGTCTATCTACTAGCTGACATGGAATCAAGTCAATTAGAAGACATGAGCGTGAGCGAGATTAAGGCATTTCTCCACGAACAAGTGCGAATTGCTTACGACCTCAAAGAAGCGCAGATTGACCAAATTCAACCGGGACTGATGCGACAAGCTGAAAGGTTCTTTATTTTGCAGCGCATTGATACTCTGTGGCGGGAACACCTGCAACAAATGGATGCTTTGCGTGAATCTGTAGGTTTGCGTGGTTATGGGCAGAAAGACCCGTTGATTGAGTATAAGAGCGAGGGCTATGAATTGTTCTTGGATATGATGGTCAATATCCGGCGCGATGTGGTTTACTCGTTGTTTATGTTCCAGCCTCAACCGTCGGCTCCTGTAGCACAGCCATCATCTGAGATGGTTTAAGGAATATTTTTTTCACGCACCAGATGCACCAGGCGCAGAGAGTTTTTTCTGCGTCTTTTTTTATGGTGAATTAGGTTAATTATTCCGCAAACATTTGGGCTAAGATATCAAGAACTATTTTTTGTTCTTCTACACTAATTTGACCAAGCAATTTGACTAATCGAGTTTTATCTACTGTACGAATTTGGTCAAGTACAATTTGTCCATTTTGTCCTTGAAATTGACAAGTTACCCTTGTAGGATATGTTTGTCCTTTTGTGGTCATTGGGGCAACAATGACGGTGGCAATATGGTGGTTGATCTCGTTTGGTGAAATTACTAAACAGGGGCGTGTTTTTTGAATTTCACTCCCAATGGTAGGATCAAGGTTAACTAGGAAAACATCAAATCGGTTGACTACCATTCCCATTCAAGCTGATCCCATTCTGTTGTATTGATATCATCTAATAGAACATCATCGTGTTTTTCTGCCATTGCGGCAAATGCTTTGTCCCAATTCGCCCTTGCTTGTTCAATTGGGCGAATAATCAGATGATTGCCATGAACTTCAATTTCTACTTCTGAGTTAATACCGCTTTGTTCTAATAGGGTTTTAGGTATACGAAGTCCTTGGGAATTACCGATTTTTACTATTCGGGTTTTAATGGCTTTACCCATTTTATTTTATAGAGAATAGGCTAGTATCTACATTGTAATTACATAAATAAAAATAGTCAAGTCGAAAGCCTCAAGCAACGGTGCAAACTTCTGAGATGGGCTAAGATTTTTTTCACGCAGAGGCGCAAAGGCGCAGAGAGTGTTTTTTACGTTTTGAATTGCTGATAAACGCAGATGAATGTAAATTCATACTTGGTTTCAGCAATGCCATAATCATCATAGTCTATGGTTTTTACTGTTGAGTTTTGAGCAAACTTACCTCAGTATATGGTAGGCGATCGCATCGTAGTTACAACCAAAATGCTATACTCGGTGACTTCATCTGTACGTAAGCCTAAAAAAGTCACAATTAATACAGGCAAGTTGTCTTAAAGCCATTAACAGTGTCATAAAGAGAAGATAAAGGATTTAGCCTGGGTATTCTTTATATTGAAGATACTTGCGTTCCCAGCTTCCAGGATAGACACATCACACTTATGACTGAAATCACATTACGCATACAACAGGGAGAAACGGAAAGAGAGTTAACCGTGAACCAAGACAAATTCACAATTGGGCGTTTGCCTGAATGTGACTTGTACTTACCTTTTGGCGGAGTTTCCCGGAAACACGCCCAACTCGTAAAAACTATAAATGGCGTGTGGACTATTGAGGATTTAGGCAGCAAAAACGGGACGCAGGTGAATCAAAATCTGATTAGCCATATCCAAGAATTACAGCATGGTGATATCATTCTGCTGGGAAATGCAAGTATGGAAGTCCTATTTACTAATACAATTACACATTGTAGAAATCAGCAAACTGTAGCAGCAACAACTTCTCAGCCACGAACAATTTTTCACAATGTCAAGCAACTACAACAGCAATGGATAGAAGCTGATAGCCCAGAGGGGGAAAGTAGCAATAAAGACAGAACCATTGCCCGCCTCAAAGACTTGGTAGATATAGCCAAAAATCTCTGTGCAGCAGCATCCATACAAGAGATTTTCTCTCAAGTGCAACAAGTTGTTTTTCGTTACCTCGATAGCATTGACCGCTTGGCATTATTAATTGATGTCAATGGGTCTGGTCAATTAAAGTTAGTGAATGCTGCTGTCAGAGACATAGACCAACAAAAATATTTAGCAGGTGATGGCGACTGGATTAGTCGCAGTATCTGCCAAAAAGTATTTGACGAAAAAGTTGCCCTTCAAACTGCTGATACCCATACAGATGAACGCTTTTCGGGAGAATACAGCATTTTGGTGAAAGGCATTCGTAGCGCTATGGCTGTACCTTTGTGGGATGAAAATAAAGTTGTGGGTGTTCTTTATGCCGATGCTCATCTTTCGTCTTCCCATTGGGCGACTGAAGGGGAGGAAGAACTGAGCTTTTTCTCAGCTTTAGCAAACCTGGTGGCTTCTAGTGTGCAACGTTGGCTATTGGCAGAGAAATTAAAAACTGAAGAGGTGATTCGTCATCGATTAGAGCGTTATCATTCGCCAGCTGTTGTACAGCAGTTAATTGCTGTAGGTGGTTTACCTGATGGTCGTTTAGCACCCGCAGAAAGTGAAATCAGTGTTATATTTGCAGATTTAGTTGGGTTTACGGCAATTTCAGAACGGTTAAAACCAACTGCGATCGCGCAATTATTGAATAATTTATTTGAAGAGATGTTGCAAGAAGTGTTTACCTATGGTGGCACTTTAGATAAATACATTGGCGATTGTATTATGGCGTTTTTTGGCGCACCAGAACCCCAAAAAGATCACGCTGCTCGTGCCACTGCTGCCGCTAAGGGAATGCTGGCTCGTTTGGAACGTCTGAATGCCAGTGGTTTTTGGCAAGAACCTCTACAGCTACGTATTGCCGTGAACAGTGGTAAAGCTGTGGTGGGGGATGTTGGTAGTTCTCAAAGGGTAGATTATACAGCATTAGGGGCAGCAATTAATCTTGCAGCTCGTATGGAAGCAGTTTGTCCTCCCGGTAAATGTGTGATTACTGAAGCCACTTATTTTATGCTTTCACAACCATCAGATTTTCAAGAAATGGGGCATTATCGTTTTAAAGGTATTGATAGATTAGTCAAGATTTATCAGACAAAAACAATAACTCAAAAAGTTTAAATCCTAGCCAAATAATTTTGAAATTATGCGTCGTGATTCGATTTTTTATAAATTATTTCAACAATCTCCTAGCCTGTTATTTGAATTGTTGACAAATCCCCCAGAAAATGCAGATGCCTATCGATTTGATTCAGTAGCTGTCAAGGAACCAAAATTTGAAATAGATGGGGTATTTCTTCCACCAGAAAATGCAGGTGCAGGAGTTGTATATTT